>NZ_JAUBPT010000013.1:47682-59469 GCF_036700905.1 Microcoleus sp. S13_C3
AGATGAGAATGGTGCAATATCTCAGTCACTACTAATCAGTAATACATCTTAATCATTGCGAGTCAAACCCTGAAGGCTAACTTGCAAAATCGACAAACCCAAAATTAGCAAAAACAAAACCAGCCCGATCGTACAAGCATAGCCAATTTCCAAATCCTTAAAAGCCCGTTCGTAAAGATAATAAACAACCGTCTTAGAACTATTGCGAGGCCCGCCCTGAGTCATAATATAAACTTCTTCAAAAACCTTAGTAGCAGAAATCGCCGAAATTACCGCAACTAAAACTAAATAAGGCTTCATCAGCGGCACAGTAATATCCCAGTGCTTTCCCCAGCCCTCAGAACCATCAATAGCAGCCGCCTCATAAAGTTCTGCCGGAATAGCTTGCAGCCCTGC
This sequence comes from Microcoleus sp. S13_C3, assembly GCF_036700905.1. Lineage (NCBI taxonomy): Bacteria > Bacillati > Cyanobacteriota > Cyanophyceae > Oscillatoriales > Microcoleaceae > Microcoleus > Microcoleus sp. S13_C3. Next base: position 48,079 of record NZ_JAUBPT010000013.1, read on the forward strand.
CAAATAAATTACCATGTAATAGCCCAATCCTTTCCAGATAGTAACCGCCATGACGCTAAAGATTGCTAACTTCGGATTAGCCAGCCAAGAAACAGGAGGTAAACCCAACAATTCCCCCACCTGATTCAGCAATCCAGTCTCAGCAAACAGCCACTTCCAAGCAATCCCGGCGACAACCATTGAAATCACCGCTGGCGTGTAGTATGCTGCACGAAACCAGTTCATCCCCTTAAGTTTTTGATTGCACAAAATCGCCATTCCCAACGGCACAACAACCAATACAGGCACAACGCAGGTGAGATACAGCAGGGTATTCGTCAAAGTTTGCCAAAATACTCGATCGCCCCACAACCTGTAAAAATTCTTCAACCCCACCCACTGCGGCATTTGAGTTAAATCATATTCGTAGTTGGTAAAACTCAAATAAAAAGCTTGCACCGCAGGCCACAAAACAGTCAAACTCAAAATAAATAAAGCCGGAAGTAAAAACAAATAAGGAGTCAGGTTTCGTCGCAAAAAAGTCAAAGGCATAAATTAGTTATTAGTTATTAGTTATTAGTTATTACTCGTTCCCAGGCCGAGCCTGGGAACGAGTTATTTCTTAGTCTGCGGAGGCAGACTTGGTTTGTGTAGACGCGGTTTCAACCGCCGAGGAATAAGGGATTAACACTTATTTAACTCCCGAAAACAAACCCTGCCAGTCTCCGGGAGAACTGGCATTTTCCCCCTCTTTCACCTCAAAAGTAACCTTGCAAGCTTCAGGTTGTTCCAAAGCCTCCACGCACAATTCTGCAATATCTTCCCGACTGACTTTGCCCCTAATATTGTCTCCTTGCTCAAATATTAAAGCTTTGCCTCCCGGTTCTTCAGTCAAAGCGCAAGGTCTGACCACAGTATAAGGTATGCCGCTCGATCGCACGCAATCTTCCCCTTTCAACTTCCAAGTCAAAATCCCCCCCAACATATCATTCATTCTGACGGCAGGCGGTTCTTCTTCCAAGTTAATTCCAGGTCGGCCAGGGCGGGTCACTCCTGCCGAACTCACCATCACAAATCGCGGCAAAGTCTGTCCCCCATCAGCTTTAATAGATTCTAACTCCAGTTGAAAAATACCCGGTGTAAATTTCGGGTTGAGCGCACCATCATATTCAAACTTGCTCAACATTAACTGAAAAGAAAAAATACTGCTGGCATCAAATTTAGAGCCATCCTTAACAGTTTTGGCGCGGAATACTGGAATTAATTGATCAAAAGGAACCGTGACAGTAATCCAGATATTGTAAACAGTATCAAACGAATAGCAATAGCCAATTCCATCCCATTTAGCTTCGCTGCGAACAATCAATTTGTAGCGCTTGCCGTCACCTTTGACGCGCAGTTGGAGGCCGCTAAATCCTGCGAGATTAAGCGGAGGATCAAAGTTGCGGGTACGCACCGAAGCAAAGCCGCCCGAGTTGGCAGTAGAAACATTGCCTGTGAATATAGCTGTATTGTCTGTCAGCCGGATAGAACTTTCGCTGGTGCCACCCATCACGATGTCGTCGAGGGCTCCCCAAGTTTCTTTTAAATCTTGGCTGGGTTTTGTGAAGTCAAAAATTGTTTTTTCGCCTGCTTGAATTAGCTGGCGGCGAACAGCTTGCACTAAATTATTGAGGCCTTTGTATTCGACTATTTCGGGAACATCCACAACTTCCGGCATATAAAATTTGATGCCTTGATAGTATTTTTCCCTGGTTGGGGTGTCTCCTTCTACTGGTTGAACTTTGGTGCCAGTACAGCAGATAACTGCTTCTATGCCCTCGGTTACTAGCGGTGTTAGGGTTTCTGGGAGAGTGATATCTCCTTCGACTAACTCGACATTTTTGCCGAGAATTTCTGTTGCTCTTTTGGCATCTCTGACGAGGGCTCGCACTCTATATCCCCGCTGTTGCAGCCTCTTGACAACTCGCTTCCCGACGCCGCCGGTGGCACCGGCTACCAGTATTAGTTTGGGTTGGTCTTTTTTAGTTTTGCGGCTGCTTCCAAAGAGTTGTTGCAGCCAGCTAATGCTGCCAATGAAGGGAATGACGCCGAAATAAGCCAAGGTTTTGAGAAACCGGCCGGCATCCCATTGGGCGGTTTTTTTTTCAGTCATATTAGCTTCCTCTGAATTGGCTCAAATCTACTTAGCTGCTTTTGTATTTTAATCGAATTTTCGATTTTTGAATTTGGGCGATTTCCTAGCCTACCCTTCGGGAACCCCTGCGGGAAGATAGCTTGGCTAGCGCGGACTTTTGTTCACTTGACAATGGGTTGGGGATGAGTTTGGCTTAAGGGAATCTCAATAATTAACTCGGTTCCCTCTCTGGGGGCGGAAATGCAAGTCAATTTGCCACCGTGTTGTTCTACCGCAATTTCGTGGCTAATCGCCAAACCTATCCCCGCACCTTTACCCACCTGTTTTGTGGTAAAAAAAGGCTCAAAAATTTTCTGGCGAACTTTTTCTTCCATGCCCCAACCGTTGTCCTTGATCCGAACTCTTACTGCTTTTTCTCCCCGACAAAGTTCAGTCACAATCCGAATTTGTCCGTACTTAATTGGCTGTTCTTCGTCGCCGTGGGACGATAAATTATTGTTGACAAAGGCATCTTCGAGAGCATCAATTGCATTTGTCAGTACATTCATAAATACTTGGTTGATTTGAACTGCGTAACACTCAACCAAAGGCAGAGAGCCATATTCTTTGATGAGATGAATTGCGGGGCGATCGGGCTTCGGTTTGAGTCGGTTGCTCAAAATCAACAAAGCGCTGTCCAATCCGTCGTGAATGTCAACGGGTTTAATCTCTGCTTCGTCAATTCTAGAGAAGTTTCGCAGCGACTGAACTATCTCGCGGATGCGGTTAGCTCCTACTTTCATGGAACCCAGCAACTTCGGTAAGTCTTCAACTATGAACTCTAATTCTACTGCTTCTATTTGTGCTTGAATTTCTGGCGAAGGCGACGGATAGTTCTGGTCGTAAAGCTGCAATAAATTGATCATTTTTTGACTGTATTCATTAGCATAGCTAAGATTGCCGTAGATAAAGTTAATCGGGTTAGTGACTTCATAAGCTACCGCCGCCACCAACTGTCCCAAACTTGACATTCTTTCGCTTTGCACCAATTGAGTTTGCGCCCGCTTAAGCTCGGACATTGCTGTTTTTAAATTAGCAGTTTTTTCCCGTTCTCTGGCGACTGATGCTTCTAGTGCTGTATTTAATTTTTCTAGTTTGTCGGCTTGGCGCAGCACTATATTAATCATTGCTTTTTTCAGTTCCAATGCAGCGTCTATTTCGCATTGTTTCCAAGGCAACGATTTGTACCTCACATTTTCTTTCCACAGCTCGAAGGATTTCCGAGGAGACAGTCGAGGGTTGCCATCTTCATCGGTTTCAACTGGTTTGTTGGGGTTTCCTGCCCAATTTACGGTCTTAATTACTTCCGGGCGAAACCACAAAACGTATATTTTCTGAGTCGGGGATATTGCTATAGCCAAACACCCGCTGGCTGTGTCTTTAAATTCCTCAGCTTCTGGATAGCATTTGGTGAGCGAGTCTGTATAAAATATTTCTTTATTTAAATGCTCTTGCACCCAATTAGTTAAGTATTTGAGCGCTTCTCCTTGAGGTGTTTGCCCTACTTGATAGCAATTGTCTCCAAATACTATTGCTGCTCCCTGGGCGTTGACTGCTTCTAGCAAATTATGCTGACATTTAACTAACACTTGTGACAAGTTTTCGGAGGTGGAGATGTCTTCAAAAATCTTGGTTTGAATAGATTTTAAGTGTAGTTTGTAGTCGTAGTCTTCGTTTCCTTCTTTTGATTGCAGTTCTAAGGACATTACTTGCCCGATAAATTCGCAGGCTGCGCGCAATTCATAGTTGAGGTATTTTGGTGTATAATTGTGGCAAGCAATCAATCCCCACAGTTTTTTGTCTTTGATTAATGAGATTGACATCGAAGCTGAAACGCCCATATTTTGCAGGTATTCTATGTGAATGGGAGAAACGCTTCTCAATACGCTGAAACTCAGGTCTCGCGGCTGGGTAGTGACAGCATTATTTCTTGAAACAAGGGGGACGGGTTGATAATTAATATCTGGGATTAACCTCAGCCAATTTAACGCATACAGTTGTCTGGCTTGTTTTGGAATATCTGAACTTGGGTAGTTTAATCCTAAGAAAGGACTCAGCATTTCTGCTTTGTCTTCAGCGATTACAGCGCCGTTGCCTTCGTGGTCAAATTGATAGACCATAACTCTATCAAAACCAGATATTTTCCTGACTTCTTCTACAGTTATTTGAGATAATTCCTTGAGATTCTTGGCGCTTTGAATTTTGCTGATAGTAGCTCTCACTGAATGATAAAAACTAAAAACAGAAAGATTTTCTGGGCTGGTGGCCAATTCCAACTCGACCATCAATACTTCTTCTACTCGGTGGAGGATGCAGTCAAATTCTAAATATTTACCTTTGTTTATGACAGAGAGTTTTATGGGATTAACTGTTTTTAAGTTTTCATTACACAAACAAAGCTTGAGTTTTTTTATTTGAACTCGATTGAAGAATAAGCTCAAATTTCGACCGATCGCACTTTCCGGCTCTACTCCTAACAAATCTTGCGTATTTTCACTGACTTGCAGTATTTCTAGTTCAGGTTCTCGTACAACAAGTAGCACCCCGTGTGGCTGAATGTGCCCCGATATGTGAATGGGTTCTCTGTCGCAGTTTGTCAAGTCAACTTCTTCGAGCGCGGGAATTGTGATTTGTAGATCCATTTTCTTTGTCTTCCGCTGTAAAATTTCTAGAGGGTTCTATTGATTTGAGATTTGAGAGCGAATTGGCTTTTCCATAATAATCTCATATTGTTCGATCTCATAATGGCTCGATCCCTGGACGGACACGGAGAATCAATCATCCGAGAATCAGCGCATCAAAAATGATTGAGTCGAAAATCAGCCTGCCGTATGTGTTGCTGTTCTAGCAGCCTCAGCCTTCTAGAAATGTTACAGACTTGGCTCTTCCATACTATCGCTTCCCGATGTTAATTATCACAGCAATTTTTGCCATTCTTCCAGGATGTTTAATAATTTCCCAAAACTTTAATATTTGTGGTAAAATTTTGCCTGCTGGAAAAGGGGGAGAGAAATGCGTCTCCAGAGCGGCCTACTTACTGAAATATTAAGTTAAGGTAAGGGTGACAAGATCTGAAAGTCAAGTCACGCTAAGCTCTTTAAGTATACCCAACAGGCCCGACAATTAGACTGATGATCGACTTCAATACAGTTACTGAATTTTCTCATACCTACTGCATAGCTATCTGTGCCTTTTTAGTTCCGGCCAACTTGCTGACTACTTTGCTGACAGGGATTTTGACAGGACTAAACCGACCTCGAAGGCAAATTTGGGCGTCTGTGGTTGTCGCCAGCCTTTGGGCTACAGCAATGATATTTCACGTTTTTACCTGGTTCGCGATCGGGGTAGTAATGCCTCCGACATACATCTTGCTAGTTATGGCAATCACTTGTCTGACAATCAATGTCTGGGCGATCGCTCATCCTGCAAGCATGATGCAATTAATTAGAGTTGCGGTATCAGTTGTTAGGGGAGGTTTCAGAAGGAAGAACGATTTAGTTGTCTAAGACAGAAAAATCGAGTTATCTAGCAAGTCAAAAAGAATTTGGCAGGGGGTAATGTGAAAATTTCCCGGGAAAATATTTGTTTCAGAATAGTTTTTCTGGTGGCAAATCGTGCTTCCGAGGGGTGAGTTTTCAGCGGTTATTCCGGTTCGCGATCGCGACAATCTTCTGTTTCCGGGCCGCGGGGATGGATCGTGCAGTTGAGCAGGTAGCCGCCATCGCTTCTTCCGTAATAGTAGCGGCATCCGATGCAAATTGCGGGAGGTTCGATCGCACTTTGGTAAACCGGATAATCCGCAGTCGCCAGCAGCGAAAAATCGCGCTGCGTCTGAACATTCCCGATAATAGCGCCGGATAGTTCGACAGCTTGGCGGATGTTTTCGATCCTGGTGTAAGGCGGCAGGTAAATGTCAACACAAAGGCGTAGACCCTGGCTATCCTGCTCGTGGCGGGTAATAGTGCCTCCGAGCAAACCGACGCGCGAAGCAATAGCCGAGGAAAATTCGCCCAGGGAGGTGCAGTAACCGGAGAAAACGTGAATATGTTCGTCCGTAGTAGCTCTCACCGTCAGGCGAGTGGGAATTCGCACTCTCAGGTAAGCGTCGAGTTCGTCAAAAACCGATTCGGCGAGGGAGAGCATTTGGCTGGCGTCTTCGTGGTTGAGCCCACAACCCTTAGAAACCTTGGACACGAGGGCTGCTAAAATATCAAAAACTTCGGTTAAGAGCGATTGTAGTCTGCTATCAATGGCGATCGGACATTCTCTGAGCAGCTTTAAATAATCCTCCAACCGATGAGCAATGCGCTGAATGCTGCTAAATCCGAGCATAGCTGCTCCCGCTTTAATCGAGTGCGAGGCTCGGATGAGCTGGTGTATTCTTTGGGGCTCTGGCAGGGTGTTTTGCAGATCTTGCAAGCCTGGTTCGATAATTTGGATGTGTTCTGTGGCTTCTTCGATAAAGTAGCCGATGATCCGCTGTAGTTGTTCTGGCAGCATAATTTTATTCTCCGAAAGGCACCCTAGGAGCGGTTGACTGTTGTCAGTTGACTGTTGTCAGTTGACTGTTGTCAGTTGACTGTTGTCAGTTGACTGTTGTCAGTTGACTGTTGTCAGTTGACTGTTGTCAGTTGTCAGTTGACTGTTGTCATTAATCAGACATTTGATAGTTGGGAACCGATATTTAACTGACGAGTTATTTTTGTTTTTAAGCCCTAATTTGTTTTATTCTGACTCACGGCAACTGTAGTGGCAATGTCGAAAACTGTTAACTCTTAACTGTTGACAGTAATTTTTTTTGCTCCGACGGTAGCGGTTGCTACCCCCAACAGCAGCACCGCAGCACCTACAAGTACCGCCGGCGCCGGCATTTCCCCAAACAGCAAATAACCCAACCAACTCGCCGCCACCGGTTCAAACAGGATAGCAAGAGTTACCAGAGTTGGGGAAATCTGCATTACAGCCCAGTTCAAAATGGTGTGGCCGACTAACTGAGGCACAGCGGCCGTTAACAAAATATAAAAATATACAATGTGGGGGTAATTAGTATAAGTAGTGCCGAAGGCGAAGGGGAGAGGCAGAAGGACGATCGCAGCCACAGTATAGGCGATCGCGATATAGCCACCAATTCCCAGCCCCCGCCGCTGAGCTTCCCGGCCCAGCAGCAAATACAAGCTAACAGCCCAGGAACCAGCCATAGCAAGGAAATCGCCTAGCAGTTGGCTGCTGCCAGCATTAGCTGCGCCCGCACTTCCCAGAGCGATCGCCATTCCCCCAGTCAGGGCTATAGTAATGCCAGCGATCGACAGTTTGCTGAGTTTTTCCCCGAACCAGAAGCGCGACAAAAGCGCTACCCAGACAGGATTAGTGGTGACGAGAGCAGTCGAGGCGGCGATCGAAGTATAAGAAAGTGAGGTAATCCAGAGAGCAAAATGCAGGGCGAGACACAAACCCGCAGCAGCAGCATAGCGCCGAGCTCCCGGTTGCAGGGCGTTCCACTGAATTTTCCGCCAAGCCGGAAGCAGAATTAAAGCAGATAAAGTCAGACGAGAGGCCGCGAGTACCAGACTGAAACCCAAACCGCCCGCCCCTGCTTTCAAGTTAGCCAGCCGAATTAAGATTGAGGAAGTTGAGACGGCTAAAACGCCGATAATTAACACTAGGGCGATCGACCAATTCGGCGTTTGTTTCGGAAGATTCATTTTTTAGGCATTGGGCATTGGGCATTGGGCATTGGACATTGGGCATTGGGCATGGGGCATGGGGCATTGGGAAAATTTATATAGCAATTTTTACATAATGCTGAACACTTTCTGAAGACTTTCTCTTCCCTTCTCTTCCCTTCTCTTCCTTCGCGTCTTCGTGGTTCGTTAAAAAAAAACCGATCGCCCTTCTTAAAAAATTCCCATATCCAAGAAATATTAATGTATAGTAGGGGCAGGGCTGGTTTATGAAATTGTATATTACGGGCAATTATTGTTTGCGAACCCACCCTACAAAATTCAACATCAAACAAGTCCGAATCATCTCGTTTCCGGTGGCATCGGTATTATTCAAACAGTTAACAGTCAACAGTCAACAGTCAACAGTCAACAGTCAACAGTCAACAGTTAACAGTTAACAGTCAACAGTCAACACTCATTCCGGTTTAGCCGGAATTGATATTACAATTTATAACTATCTATGGCTCCTACAGTTTTGATTACAGGCGCTTCTCAAGGAAGCGGCAAAGCAACAGCAATTTTATTTGCAAGTAAAGGTTACGATGTAGTTATGGTAGCTCGCCAGTCTGAGAGATTGGCAGCAGCAGCGGCTCAAGTGCAGCGAGAAGGCACTTCCGCTGTAGCTATTCCGGGGGATGTTGGCGACATTCACCAAGTGCGGGCGATCGTCCAAAAAGCCCTAGAAGCCTGCGGCAACATCGATGTTTTAGTTAACAATGCTGGCATTTGTCTCACGGGGGCGATCGAGCACACTACCTCCGAAGACTGGCAGCAATTAATGAATACCAATTTTTGGGGATGCGTTAACACAATTCAAGAAATATTGCCACATTTTTTGGAACGAAAAACTGGGACAATAGTCAATGTTGGTTCCATTGGTGGCAAAATGCCTTTGCCTCAAATGACTGCTTATTGCGCCAGCAAATATGCAGTAACCGGTTTAACAGAAACTTTGCGATTGGAATTAGCACCTCAAGGTATTCACGTTTGCGCCGTGCATCCGGGCCTGATTAACAGCGATTTTTTAGAAAGAGCTCAATTTCGCGATCGAGACGAACCCGCAGTCGAATTGCGCCGTCAGCAAATGAGCAAAATGCTGAAATCTGAGTGGGCAACTCAGCCAGAAGACATTGCTAAAGCTATCTGGGATGCTGTGAAAAATCAGCGTGCAGAAGTTACCGTCGGCCCTGCTTTTGTAGCGTCGGAAGCTTATCGGTTGTTTCCCGGTTTGATGCAGTGGGCAATGGCAAAGGGCAACTGAAGAACAGGCAAGATGCCTGTTCCACAAAAACTGAGTTTTTTTTGGGGAACGGGCCGGAGAGCCCGTTCTTGAGAGATAATTAATCAATTAGGTGCTTCAAAGCAAAGAATTAGCATTAATAAAACGGCCGTTTAAATCGGCTGGGGTCACGTTCAACACAGTACCCAACAAAGCATTAGTAACACCGAATCTAATATTAGTAGCTTCCACACGGCCGTTGCCATCGGGATCGAGACTTCGCTGCGAGATGCCACCCTTGGCTAACAAACTCGTTCCACCGGCTATAGTTGCAGGATTGATCAGCAGCAGTCTCGGATCGTTCAAGCTATAAGTTACCTGTTCCAAAGAGATATTGCTGCTGGTAAATGCCACACTAATACCAATCGAATCGCTAGACTTATCAAAATCCACAATTGCCGCGTCAGGAACTTCAATTCCAACTACTCGGATTCCCGCTTGATCGACTCTAAAAACAAAGACATCGCTCCCTGCACCACCTTGGTAAATATCCACATCTCTGTCGCCAATTAAAGTATCATTACCGTCTCCGCCCACTAACAAATCAACACCTTGTCCTCCCCGCAGCAAATCATTTCCCGCACCCCCATCAAGGAAATCGCTATTTCTATCTCCTGTCAAGAAATCGTCGCCAGTTTCTCCCAAAACATCGTCATCATCTTTGCCTGCGTAAATAGAATCATTGCCGACACCGCCTAACAGACTGTCTTTACCATCGTTGCCGAAAATCCGTTCTGCATCTGACGAGCCCCTGACAGTATCATTGCCACCCACCATCCAAAGTCCCCCAGGAAAACTAGCAAGTTGTCCTGGTGCAAGTGTAATATTTTCAGGAGAATTGTCTCCTACCAAACGAGAGATGCCTGAATTATCTGGGGTGAGTACCATAGTTGTAAACTTTGTGCGATGTGAGCATGGATATTGTGCAATATTCTACAGCTTATTAGGGTGCGCCAGAACACAGTTACTTCCTGACTCGCGATCGAGCAATCGCTGGCGCACCCTACTAGAAAGCTCGATCGCTCCATCTTGGCACAAGCCTGATGGAAATACCCTAGATTAAAATAAAAGTTAAAATTTGAGCCGATGCCAATTATCTTAGTTGAAGACTTGAGCAAAGTTTATCCGGTAGCGATTAAAGAACCGGGGCTTAAAGGAACAGTGCGACACTTTTTTAGTCGCAATTACCGCAATATCAAAGCAGTTGAGGGCGTTTCTTTCAGTATTGAACCGGGGGAAGTCGTGGGGTTTCTAGGTGCTAACGGTGCGGGCAAAACTACTACGCTGAAAATGCTGACGGGTTTGATTTATCCGTCTGCGGGTACTGTGAGAGTGTGCGATCGTACTCCTTTCCGTCGCGAAGCAGATTTTCTGCAAAAAATCACCTTAGTGATGGGGCAGAAACAGCAGTTAATTTGGGATTTACCTGTGCTTGACTCTCTGCGAATCAATGCCGCTGTCTACGGCATTCCCGATACAGATTATCGACGGCGAGTCGGAGAATTAACAGAGATGCTGTCACTAGAAGGCAAGTTAAATCAGCCAGTACGAAAGCTTTCTTTAGGCGAACGCATGAAAGCTGAATTGATGGCGGCGCTGCTGCACCAGCCGGAGGTATTATTTTTAGATGAACCGACTTTAGGTTTGGATATAAACGCACAGTTTAGCGTCAGGCAATTTCTGCGAGAATATAACGATCGCTATCAAGCAACGGTGCTGTTGACGAGCCATTACATGGCTGACATTACTGCTTTGTGCAAGCGCGTTTTGTTAATCCATGAAGGGCAATTAGTTTATGATGGCAGTTTGGACGGATTGCTCGACAGGTTTGCACCTTATCGGGAAGTTCAGGTAAAATTAGCTAAGCCGCTGGCCAAAGATAGTGCTTTTGCTTACGGGGAGGTAGAATCTATTGAGGGACAATCGGTGCGTTTTTTGGTAAAAAGGGAAGAGCTGACGGTGAGCGTGGCGAAGATTTTGGCGGAGTTAGAAGTGATAGATTTGACTGTTACCGATCCGCCAATAGAAGAGGTTATTGGTAGAGTTTTTCGCACGGGAAAAGTGTAATGTTTTTGGCTGGCTTCATTCTCCCTCACAGGCAAGATGCCTGTTCCACTAGAGTTTCAATGTTGTGTGGAACGGGCATCTTGCCCGTTTCTAAAACCGAAAAATTGAACAGGCAAGATGCCTGTTCTACTCAAGTTTCAATGTTTAGTGGAACGGGCATCTTGCCC
>NZ_JAUBPT010000013.1:59569-59776 GCF_036700905.1 Microcoleus sp. S13_C3
GAAAAATTGAACAGGCAAGATGCCTGTTCTACTCAAGTTTCAATGTTTAGTGGAACGGGCATCTTGCCCGTTGCTAAAACCGAAAAATTGAACAGGCAAGATGCCTGTTCCACTAAAGTTTCAATGTGGTGTGGAACGGGCATCTTGCCCGTTGCTAAAACCGAAAAATTGAACAGGCAAGATGCCTGTTCCACTAAAGTTTCAATG
>NZ_JAUBPT010000013.1:59876-80053 GCF_036700905.1 Microcoleus sp. S13_C3
TGGTGTGGAACGGGCATCTTGCCCGTTGCTAATACTGAAAAATTCAATCTACAATTGATATGAACAGAATTGTTAAAATTGCTAAAACTTTGCTAGTTACCTACTACGCTTATATGCTCGAATATCGGGCGGAATTGTTTTTGTGGGCGCTGTCAGGAGCTTTGCCGTTTATCTTGATGGGTGTCTGGATGCAGGCGGCAGAAAATGGTCAATTTGGGCTGAATTCGATCGACTTTGCCCGTTACTTCCTAGCAGCTTTCATTGTCAGGCAAACAAATGTAGTTTGGGTGATTTGGGAGTTTGAAAAGGAAGTAGTGCAAGGCAGGCTATCTAATAGATTGTTGCAGCCTCTCGATCCCGTATGGCACCACTTCGCATCTCACGTTTCCGAAAGGTTTGCGAGGCTGCCGTTTGTATGCGGATTAGTGCTGCTGTTTTTTGCACTTTACCCGCAGGCTTTTTGGCTGCCGAGTTTGGGCAGGTTTTTGCTGTTTTTGTTGGTTATCGTCTTGGCTTTTTGTTTGCGGTTCTTGATACAGTATACCTTTGCGCTGTTTGCTTTTTGGTTGGAAAGGGCAAGTGCGATCGAGCAATTCTGGCTTTTAATTTACCTATTTTTATCGGGACTTATCGCGCCGCTACAAGTGTTTCCTGCATCCGTGCGCGAAGTAGTTTTATGGACGCCTTTTCCTTATTTGATTCATTTTCCCGCTTCTATCTTGATCGGATTGCCCGTAGATGTAGGCCGCGGTTTGTTGGTAATGTTGGGTTGGAGTGCGGTGTTTTTTGTGTGGAATCGCTGGCTTTGGCGGCAGGGCTTGAAGCAGTATTCGGGCATGGGCGCTTAAATAATAATTAAGAATTAGAAAACTGTAAGGTGCGTCACAGTAAAAATATTAATCGTTTTGTCAAAAAGACTTACTTGACGCACCCTACTTAACTGTGGAGTAAATCTAAAATCTAAAATCTAAAATCGACTAACGCACCCCACTTAACTGTGGAGTAAATCTAAAATCTAAAATCTAAAATCTAAAATCGGTCGATCGGTCGATCGCACACCTCATGCAAAAATGCAATCGGGAGTATTCGACAATTGCATAAATCTCCATTTTTTGTATATATAAGTACAAAAGTTTACAATAAACTCTTATATGAATAAACCCAACGACTGATAAACGGGATAAAAGAGATTCTAATGACAGCCAAAAAAAACCTCATTGTAATCGGCAATGGCATGGTAGGTCACAAGTTCCTGGAGTTAATGGTGAGCTCGGATGCTGCCAAACACTGGAATTTAATTACTTTTTGTGAAGAACCGCGCGTTGCTTACGATCGCGTAAATCTCAGCGGATTTTTCTCTGGCAAAACAGCAGGAGATTTATCTTTAGTTGCACCGGGATTTTATCACACAAATGACATAAAGCTTCACATTGGCGACAAAGCAGTCGCCATCAATCGGGAAAAAAAAATAGTTTCTTCAGCCAACGGTTTAGAAGTTCCCTACGACAAAATTGTTCTCGCGACCGGTTCCTATCCATTTGTGCCATCAATTAAAGGCAAAGACGCTACAGGAACTTTTGTTTACCGGACAATTGACGACCTGGAAGCGATGTCCGATTACGCTAAAAACTGCAAAACAGGCGTAGTGATTGGCGGCGGTTTGTTAGGTCTAGAATGTGCAAACGCGCTCCAAAATATGGGTCTAAAAACTCACGTTGTTGAGTTTGCCTCGCGGCTGATGCCCGTGCAAGTTGACGAAATTGGCGGGGCAATTCTCCGCAGCAAAATAGAAGAGTTGGGGGTTTCGGTTCACACCAGCAAATCTACCACAGAAATTGTCAGCGAAGATGGCAAAGTTAGTAAAATGCTGTTTGCTGACGGTTCGGAATTGGCAACAGATATGATTGTCTTTTCTGCTGGCATTCGCCCCCGCGACGAAATTGCCAGAAGTTGCGGTATAGAAGTAGGAGAACGCGGTGGCATTTTGATTAATGATAGCTGCCAAACCTCCGATCCAGACATTTATGCGATCGGAGAATGCGCCCTGTATCAAAATCGCATCTACGGCTTAGTTGCGCCTGGGTATACAATGGCAAGCGTAGCTGCAGATATTTTGAGCCGTGCAGCGGATGACGGGCAAGATGCCCGTCCCACAAGCACTTTTACAGGTGCGGATATGTCCACTAAACTCAAATTATTGGGGGTGGATGTCGCTAGTTTTGGAAATCCTTTTCCCAAGTCGGGCGATGCTAAAGAAATTGTTGTCGCTGACACCTTCCAAGGCATTTACAAAAAATTAGTTTTAAATCAAGACGGTAGCCGAATTTTAGGCGGAATTCTCGTAGGAGATGCTTCGGCTTACGGCACTTTGCTGCAATTCATGCAAAATGAAATTGCTCTGCCGCCGCATCCCGAAGATTTGTTAATGCCACCGCGAGAAGGGGGAACACCGGCCGGTTTCGGAGTAGACAGTTTGCCGGATTCTGCTCAAATTTGTTCTTGCAATAATGTTACCAAAGGGGAGATTTGTGCAGCGATTCGCGATTATAATTTAACCGATGTTGCCAGCGTCAAGAAATGCACTAAAGCTGGTACTGGCTGCGGCGGGTGCGTGCCTTTGGTGACGGATATCTTCAAGTCGGAGATGAAGAAAGCTGGGTTTGCAGTCAAAAATAATCTCTGCGAACATTTTGAATATTCTCGTCAAGAATTGTACCATTTAGTGCGTTCTCAAGAGATTAAAACCTTTGAGGAGTTGATTGAAAGACATGGCAAAGGTAAGGGCTGCGAAATTTGCAAGCCTGCTGTTGGTTCGATGCTGGCTTCTACTTGGAATGACCATATTTTAGAGAAGTCTCACGTCGGTTTGCAAGATACGAACGATTACTTTTTGGCAAACATTCAGCGCGACGGTACTTATTCGGTGGTACCGCGAATACCGGGGGGAGAAATTACGCCGGATAAGTTGATTGTTTTGGGTGAAGTTGCCAGGGATTTTGGGCTTTATACTAAGATTACTGGCGGGCAACGGATTGATTTGTTTGGAGCTCGTGTGGATCAATTGCCGCATATTTGGCGTCGGTTGATTGATGCGGGATTTGAGTCGGGACACGCTTACGGTAAGGCTCTGCGTACTGTAAAATCTTGTGTGGGTAGCACTTGGTGCCGCTTTGGGGTGCAGGATTCAACGAGTTTGGCGATCGAAGTTGAATTGCGGTATCGCGGTTTGCGATCGCCCCACAAGCTCAAATCTGCTGTCTCTGGTTGCACTCGCGAATGCGCGGAAGCTCAAAGCAAGGATTTTGGGATAATTGCGACGGAAAACGGTTGGAATTTGTACGTGTGTGGCAATGGCGGCATTAAGCCGCAGCACGCGGTTTTGCTGGCGACGGATATCGATAAGGAAACTTTGATTAAGTATATCGATCGATTCTTGGTTTTCTACATCCGCACGGCCGACAGATTGGAACGCACTGCTACTTGGTTGAACAAACTTGAGGGCGGGATTGAATACTTGAAACAGGTAATAATTGAGGATTCTCTGGGCATTTGTGCTGAATTAGAAGCGCAAATGGAACATTTAGTGAATACTTATCAATGTGAGTGGAAAACGACGATTGAAGACCCACAAAAGGTGCAGCGGTTCCAGCATTTTGTGAATTCCGATTTGCCCGATCCGAGTATTGTTCGTGTTGCGGAACGGGGACAAGCGCGGCCGGCTAACGAACATGAAAAGGCTCTGGCTGGAGTTTCGGAATAATCGATCACCCTGGCGCCCCCCTTAATAAGGGGGGGACAAGAATATTAATCTCGTTAATCTCGTTTAATCTCGTTCCCAGGCTCTGCCTGGGAATGAATTGCGGGAGGCTCTGCCTCCTTCCGCGAGGCGAGGCAGAGCCTCAAAACGCGAGGCAGAGCCTCGAAATCTACGTTCCCAGCCGGAGACTGGGAACGAGATTGAAGTAAATTAACAGGAAAAGAAAGCAGAGCCTCAAAACGCGAGGCAGAGCCTCGAAACCTACGCTCCCAGCCGGAGACTGGGAACGAGATTGGAATCAGGGGAGGGAGCAAGAATCTGGTTCCCAGGCTCTGCCTGGGAATGAATTGCGGGAGGCTCTGCCTCCTGCCGCGAGGCAAGGCAGAGCCTCAAAACGCGAGGCAGAGCCTCGAAACCTACGCTCCCAGCCGGAGACTGGGAACGAGATTGAAGTAAACTAACAGGAAAAGAAGATGGTTCAATCATTACAAGTTTCCGATACAGTAACAACTTGGGTAGATGTGTGTTCTCTGGATGCGATCGCCCCTTATACTGGAGTTTGCGCTTTAGTTAAAGGCGAACAAGTGGCGATTTTCCGAGTGGGAAACGGGGATGAAGTTTATGCGCTTAGCAATTACGACCCGTTTAGTAAAGCTTTTGTTTTGTCGCGGGGAATTGTGGGCGATCGCAACGGCACTCTCAAAGTTGCTTCTCCCATTTACAAGCAAAACTTTAGTCTCACTACCGGGCAATGTCTGGATGATGAAACGGTAAAGATTCCTACTTTTGCGGTTCGGGTTGTAGCCGATCGCGTCCAAGTAGCTGTTAGTTAGATTCAGCGGCTTAATTGTTCGAGCGCCATCCGCCACCACCTAACATTCCTGTGGGTGCTGGCGGATTTTGCATTGGGGCCCTCCCGACTCAGTATTTTTCGTATAAAATAGAGTCGATTGGTTCCATACTCCACGCTCGCTCAAAAAATCTCAACTAATATCCGAGCTGATGCGAGGATGGTCAATGCAAACAAACTTCAGCGGGCAGGGTATTGGTATGTTGTTAAAAAAACTTGTTTCCGAAAATAATCCCCAGACTGTAGCAGAGTTCATCCATGCCCAACTCAAAATCGGTCAACTGACTTGGGGCGAACTCAACATACAAGTTTTCGGCCAGCACTGGCGGGACGAATCTTTGCACGAAGTCCTCCGAGAAATTGCAGCTAAGCTCGACAAAGAAACAGCGAGCCAAATTATAGAATATCTCACAGATCAGAACGGTCAACAAGAAAAATTTATTAATTTGTTTTTAGCAGCGCAATGCTTGTTAAAAGTTAAAAATGATGTTAATAAAAAAACCGAAAAAAAACTGTTAAACGCTTTAAAAAAGTTATCGCAATACGGTACGGGTTTCCTGATTCTTTATCAAAGCGCTCAAGAATTGCAGGAAACTTATCAAATTCGTAATCGATCGATCGTGGCGATCGCCCAAACTTGGAAAAACGACCCGCAAACCCTGCCCTGGCTGAAAATACTCGCTCACTCCACCGACTGTGGCGAAGTCCGATCCACAGCAGTCGAAGCAATAGCCCGTGGTTGGCCAGACCAGCCAGAAATTTACCTGATGCTCAAAAAACTCGCCAAATCCGATCAAAGCTGGGCAGTGCGATCGACCTGTGTGCGAGAAATGGCTTGTGGTTGGCCAGACACGATCGATACCTTGCCACTGCTGACTACCTTGGCTCAGTCAGATCAAAGTCCCGCAGTCCGCACCGCAGCACTGGAACAGTTGGCCTCTAATTGGCCCGATCGCACAGATACCTTGCTGCTGCTGAGAACCGCCGCCGAATCCGACGAAAATTTGGGAGTGCGAGTCTGTGCGTGGCAAGAAATAGCCAGAGGTTGGCACAGCCTTTTAGGCACGGCCTCCCTGCTCAAAAACCTTGCCCAGACAGGAAGTTCTATCCTGCGAACCGTAGCGGTGCGGGAGTTGGCAGCGGGCTGGCCTGCTGCAGCCGACGTTTGCCTGCTGCTGAAAAGCCTAGCCGAATCCGACAGCAGCAAAGAAGTGCGGACAGCAGCCTTAGAAGAATTGGCCTCGCACTGGCCCGACGAACCAGACATTTACCCGCTGCTGAAGACTAAAGCCGAGTCCGACCAGAGTTCGAGCGTCCGGCGCTCAGCAGTGCAAGCAATTGCCTCTGGCTGGCCCGGGAACCCCGAAACTCTGACTTTTTTGAAAAATATAGCATTGGGCGATCGCGACGCCGACCTGCGCGAAATAGCCCTACAAGAGATAGCCGCAGGTTGGCCCGACCACCCAGAAACCCTGCCCCTGCTGCAAAAAATAGCTGATTCCGAGGATTACTGGACTGTGCGGCAAGTAGTAGTGGAGGCTGTCGCCACAGTGGCGTCAGGCAGTCTCGAAGTCTTTGGCTGGTTGCAAAATCTCGCCGCGTCAGACAGACACCTGAACGTGCGAGAAACTGCGGTGGAAGAGATCGCAAAACGCTGGTCTCACCGGGGCGAGACGCTGCCTTTCCTCAAAAGCCGGGTCGAGTTGGAGCATGATTCTCACCTGCTGAGCGTGCTGGTGCGGGCGATCGTGCGGGGGTGGCCCGACCACCCGGAAACCTTGCCTTGGGTGAAAATTGAGCTCGATTCTGGGGAAGCGCTGGTGCGGCAAGCGGTGGTGCTTGAACTAGCTTACAACTGGCCAGACAATCCTGAAACTTGGATGCTGCTGGAGGCTAAAGCAGAAGGCGATGAGAGTCCCGCTGTCAGGCAAATCGCTTTGCAAAAGTTAGCCCGGGCACGGACAAATCAGTCTCAAACTTTCGAGTGGCTCAAAATTAGAGCTCAAAAGGATGAAGATTCGCAGGTGCGGGCGATCGCCCTGGTAGAGTTAATGCGGGGATGGAAAGACGAGCCGGGAATGTTTGAGTTTTTGCGCGATCGAGCTTTGAGCGATCCTGACAATCAAAACGGTTCTTTTCCTTACAATCCCAGATTTACAGCGCTCGAAGCGATTATCGAACATTATCCCGAAAATCCGGGAGTTGTGCCGTTGTTGCGATCGCTTTCCGTTTCCGACGCAGAAGAGCAAGTGCGGGCCTTAGCGGGTCGCCGGCTACGCAGCCAAGACTGGTAAACCGAAATAATTCATGGTGGGGACAGCAACCAGAAAGTTATAGCGGTTCTCAAGCGTGGTGAGGTATGCCCTATGCCCACGGAGGCCTATGCCCTATGCCCATGAGTACCTCATCTTTCTGAGAAAGGCTATATAGCAATCCTAAATGATATCATGTCCGGTCGATTACCATTCATCAGGTAGGGGCGGGTTCACTAACAATATCTGCCAATAATTGACAATCTCAAAAACCCGCCCGGCCGGGATATTATGGTCAATAGATCGGACATGATATGAGTCGTAAAGTTTTTACCCCACCCAAACCCTCCCCGAACCCGCGGTTCGGGAGTAAGAAATTCACAAATGATTTAGGATTGCTATATCTGTAGGTTGCAATGTTTAAGTAAAATACTGATGGATATAGAGTAGGAGTTTCCACTATGCAGACACAATGGTATTTATGTGAGATAAAAAATTATTCTGACGCTCAAGGCAACCGTCTAAAAAAAACTGATAACTTATCCGTTCAGTATCCTAATATTTTTTGTTGGGATGGCACGGATGTTGAGGACAACAAAAAAGGTGAAGGATGTTGGTATGTAGGGCTACCCATAATTCCTCGTGTTGGTGATACTTTACAGTTTGCTGGTTGGCAAGTGGAAGTCTCTAAAGTTATCTTGATACCTGATTGGCATAGTAAAACAGGCATTAAAGAAGGAGTTTTTGTGTCAGCCCAAATCAGTATTCGTTAGGTTGTCTTGAAATGATTCAATATAAATCGAAAAGGTCTACCTTTACCAGTATCCGGACGACCGATATAGGTGCAGAGGAAGTGGAACACGAACCCTTTTTCTGCGAATACCAGGGAGAGCGCTCCTTGCACAGGTAGCGCTCTGTTACAATAAAATTAGTTAATCAGATTTAGTAATGAAGTACCCACTCCATACAGTTTCCAAACCAATCTCAGGTAGCGAAGTTCAGAAACTTGCCCATGCCCTTAAGAGTGGTGGTTATGTTGCCAATGAAGCTGCTTTAGCTTTAGCTAAACGGATCGCGGCTCGTCGCCATCGTCAGACAACTGCCAATGCCGCCAAGTAGTAAGTTTGCTGGAGTTGATTTTTCCGACCTGCCTGTCGAGCAGTTGACCTCCGCTCTTGCTATTTCTGGTCAGGGGTTTCGCTGTCTGCGCGGTGAGTTTGTCACCTACTGGCGACAAGGACGCATTCAGCGAGAGATTGACGCTCGTATTAGTCAATGCTGGATTTTACGCTGTGAAGACAGTTTGGCTGGTTACATCACCCTACTCGCAGATAAACTGGAAGTTGATGAATCAATCCTGCTTGACGAAGGCGTTCAGTATCGATCGTTTCCAGCCATCAAGATTGGTTTACTAGCGGTAGATAGACGTGCGAAAGGAGCAGGTCGCCGTCTAGTTGAATGGGCAGTAGAGTACGTTGCAGCGGAAGTTTCACCTACGGTTGGTGTGCGCTTTATGACCGTTGACGCACTTTACGACCCGGATACTACTCCTCCCTATGACGCATCTGGCTTTTACGAGAAGTTTGGTTTTCAATTTGCCGATCCTAATGAGTCCTTACCACCATCTGTGCCTTATCGCACAATGTATCTGGATCTCAAGCCATTGATCGATTTGTTGAGTATCCAAGATATGGAACCAACCAAAGATTAACTGGTTGTGAAACTGCTGCCTAATTTTACTGTTAAACTAGGAGATTATTTATGGATTATCAAGACCAACTCCTTGAGAAGCAAGATGGGCGCTATTACGCAATTGATAAGGTTGGGACGGGGCTTGATTCAATTGCTACCGAAGAGCTACTTAAAGAAAATGTAGTCTCCTTCGGCCTGCCATCCGGCCCAGCATTATTCCTTCATCTTGCATACCGAGCATATGTGAAGATTAAGGATGTTGAACCTTTAAGTTTTTTTGACCATCACGATCAAGGAATTTGGCCAGACGATCAAGGTCTGCTTTTTGATTTTTTTGAAAATTTCATTTCGCATTCAGTCTACTCTTTTACCGCAGTCGAAGCATTTGCTAATGAGTCCATTCCAGAGAACTTTAAGTATGTTTTTAGAGTTGAAAAGACAGGAGAGGAGCGAAGTTACGATAAAAATGAAATCGATAGAAAAGTGAATTTAGATGAAAAGTCAGATAAAGTTCTTCCCAAAATATACTCTGTTCTCAGCCCAAAAGGTAAGAAAGTTTGGGAACACTACATAGAGATGAAAAGAGTGCGAGATCGGATCATCCATCTCAAATCCATTGACCAAAAGGCATCAGGTATAAAAGATGAGACAATTTGGGGAACTATGCTCAGAATGCATGATAAACCTCTTTGCAGTTTCGCATATGAAGTAATTGGCTATTTTGAACCAGCTTCAAATCGAAGATGGTATAAAAAGTACCCTTATGACCAAGCCTAACAAACCAAATACACCGGAACTTAGTTGCAGAGTCGAGTTTGAGTTATCAAGTTACTGATCTCCAGTGAGTGGAAAGGTTTAGTTGCTAAATCATATTTTTAGGGGTGACGTTTTTTATGAAAGTAAATATTGTCTAGAAGCGAGTGCAAATAAATATTTTCTGTGCTTCGGCTCATGTGTTTAAGACGAAGTGTTTGTCGGACTTGATTAAGAAGATTTATAGGAATCAGTAGACATCTCCAACAATTCTTGTGGGACAGGCATCGAATCCTCCCGGGAGTGGCTTTTAACTTCTATGTCTATTCATTCCCACAAAAGGGCGATCGCAAACCGCACCGCTTCCCCCATCATCGAACAGCCAACGCGATCGGACGGCGTTTTCTCCCACCTGAGCAACTGTTCCGGAAAAGCCGAGTCTTGCTTGGCCCGCTACACGAGGCTTTCCGTTTCCGACGCAGAAGAGCAAGTGCGGGCCTTAGCGGGTCGCCGGCTACGCAGCCCAGACTGGTAAGTAGAAACAATCCTTTAGACACCTTGGAAAATTCATCATGCCTGCTCTTCTTTCTGGAGTTTGATGAGGCTCCAACTTTAGGCGTTTAGGCATAACTTGTCTTCGTTGCACTCTTAACATTCTTTCAGTATATCATTCCGGCGCAGCCGGAAGAGATATTAACAGTTAACACTGGGACTAACTCAAATGAGTGACACTCAAATGAGTGACACTCGAAAAAGTGACTGTGCATCCACAAATTCCACCAGTTATACCTGAAATATCAAAGACAAAAACTTAAATGTTGAGAGGAACCACCTTATGTATACCGAAGAAAGAAGCTTGAACAATGAAACTATGGCTCTCGTCGCCGATACTACTTCTCAATCAACTCTTGCATTTGCTGCAACCACTGGAGTAAACAAACCCACTTTACAAATGGGTTCAACAGGTCAAGCTGTCAAGGAACTACAACAGCTTCTATATCATTGGGCATATTATTTTGGCGCCATTGACGGTATCTTCGGTGTCCAAGTTCAAAACGCCGTCAAAGGCTATCAACACCGCGTCTTTTTACAAGAAGATGGGATTGTCGGCCCTATCACTTGGCAAGCACTATACTCTGGTGCACCTGTGAATATGCCGATCGTCATGAAGGGCAGTTCTGGTAATGCTGTTAAAATTGTTCAGAATGTCTTGAAAATCAATGGATACTATTTCGGTTCGAGTGACGGATTCTTCGGGGCGATGACAGATGTAGCAGTGCGACAATTGCAACTGGGCAAGGCTTTACCGCAAGATGGAATTGTCGGCTACAAAACTTGGCACGCCCTCAGCAAGTTACCGCATTAATGCCTGGTTGGATTAATATCAATTCCTGTTGCAGTCCTCGAAATAATTGTTGACTGTTGACTGTTGATTAGGGGTTGAAAAACTGAATTGTTGACTGTTGACTGTTGACTCGATCTTATTATGCCGATGCAGCCGGAAACCATATCATGACGTAGGGTGTTGGTATTTTGAGGCTGTATGAGTTTGTTTCATCGAGCTTGACACTTTAAGCAATATCTAAAGGAGTAAATGTGATGGGTACTAAATTCAAGAGAAGAATTCTCTCAATTGATGGTGGTGGTATTCGGGGTATTATTCCTGCGATCGTTCTGAACTACATTGAAGAGCGCACCGGAAAACGCATAGCAACAATGTTTGATTTTATTGCAGGCACTTCAACAGGAGGAATTTTAGCACTGGGTTTAACTAGAAAGAACTCAGACTCTAGCATCAATCATGAGCCAGAGTATACCGCGGCCGAACTTGTAAATTTCTATCGCCAATATGGAGAAAAGGTTTTTAATCAGAATATTCCACTATCTTTTGATGATTTACTACAACCCAAGCACAACCCACAAGGTAAGCAAGCAGTTTTAAAGGCTCTTCTAGGTGAAGCTAAGGTTGAAGAGGCATTACGAGAAATTTTCATCACGAGCTATGATATCGAACTGAGAGCACCGATTTTTTTTACAAACAATCCGAAGGCAGAGGAAACCGAGAATTTTGATAGCCGCAAAGTATGTAGCGGATTCAAAATGTTTGAGGCAGCAATGGCAACTTCTGCTGCACCGACATTCTTTCCACCCTACCAACTCGAAACGGGACATCGTACAGATGAGGGATATTACGCTTTGGTAGACGGCGGAATTTTTGCAAATAATCCTTCCTCACTTGCAATGATGGAGGCGATGATTTCTTACAAGAGAAAGACTGAGGAAGAACTACACCGTAAGGATACCCTTGTTGTTTCTTTGGGGACTGGCTCACTAACTAAGAAATATAAGTATAGAGACGTGAAAAATTGGGGACAAATCAAATGGGCACTTCCCTTACTTAACGTTGTTTTCGATGGTCAAAGCGAATCTGTTGCCTATCAGCTCGCTCAGCTAATGGTGACTAAAGGAGACAAAGAAAATAACCGAAACTACTATCGTTTTCAACTTCAATTGAGTAGCGATAATGGTCACGATCAAATGGACAATGCAAGTCCCAGTAATATTGAGTACCTAGAGAAGCGAGGTGAAAAACTGATTGAACACAGTAAGAGAGATTTAGATGATTTGTGTAACCTGTTGAAGGAGGACACTGAACTATATTCTAATTAACCGCAGCGTTAAATCGATCTCTGGTTGGAGGATTTTTAATGGGGTAAGATTGTGTGTGTATTCATTCCCACAACAGGGCATCCCAAACCGCACCGCTTCCCCCATTACCGAAGAGCGATCGCAATCCGAAGCTCTTTTATCCCACCAAAGCAAATGTTCCCGAAAATTCGGGAGTTGTGCCAATGTTGCGATCGCTTGCAGTTTCCGACGCCTACGAACAAGTCCGGGCCTTAGCGGGCAGCAGGCTGCACAGCCAAGATTGGTAAACAAAAACAATACCCCAGTTTCTCCAACAGTCCTCGACGCAAAGCCTCTGCACAAGCCCGTGAAATGTAGGGGCAATCCCCCGTGGTTCCCCCGTCTGTGGTGATGTTGCGTCCAGGATTTTCCAAGAAACCGGAGTTCAAGAAATTTCCCAACAGTTCTTAATTATGTCTCACGAACTTCCGAGGTAATTCCTTCAGCTTTTGCTGTTGCCGTCAGAAATTCCAAAAGTTGGTCAGGAGTTAAGTTTGGATTAGCCTGAAGCATTAGAGCAACTACACCTGCAACATAGGGAGCAGCCATAGACGTTCCGTTCAATATGCTATAACCATCTACGTTTCCCGCCGTAATCGGAACTGTAGATAAGACTTCATAGCCCGGAGCAACCACAAAATTGGTTGTTATCGAACCAGCAGGATTGGAAAAAATTGTTACCTGTTTACCTGGAGTTGTTACTGCTCCGACAGCTACTCCCAAATTGTCGAAAGCATAAAATGCTGGAAAACTTGGTTCGCTTGGGTTGAGTTTATCCCTGTCATTTCCCGCTGCCATTACCACAAAAACTCCGCGTTGCTTGGCATATTCTAGCGCTTCTCGCACTTTGGGATAGGCAAACAGGTTACCGAAACTCATGTTAATAACATTTGCGCCATTGTTTACCGCATAGTAAATGCCAGCAGCGACATTAGCAGAATTTGAACGTCCCAATACCCTAATTGGTATAATCTGAGCATCATAAGCAACCCCATTCATTTCGTAGCTTTTATTGGGAGAATTGATGTCAATTCCATTTCTTTTCGCCCCAATAATTCCTGCTACATGAGTTCCGTGCAACCCACGCTGATCATTTGAATCTGGGGAGGGATTGGCATCGCCATCCACAAAATCCCACCCATTTACATCATCACTAACTCCATTGAGATCGTCATCAATACCATTCCCCGGAATTTCATTAGGATTCCGCCAGATATTGCTCGTTAAATCGGGATGACTCAAGTCAACGCCACTATCGAGTACCGCAACCACAACACCTTTACCCGTGTATCCTGCTTTCCAGGCTGGGGCAACATTTAGCAGGTTTAAGTCCCCTATATTATTGAACTTAGCTGCACTGGTGAGCGGGTCAGCAGCATCCAACTGCTGTTTATCAGTGGCAGCCGCAACGGCCGCTGCTGCATCCACCAGCCCGTAGCCAAACAAGCTGTTGAACTTATCTGTTGCTGGTGCAGCTAAAATGCTCAGGTTGTAGGGCGTGTAGCCTGCAAAACGATTGACTCCGAGAAAATAACTACCTGCTGACAACCCTCTAAATAAAATTTCCTCTGGATTGTTGCCTTGTTGTTGAGGAACGCCAAGAATTTCACCAAAATCAACCTTGTTGTTGTTGTTAACATCCTGAAACAGCACTAAATCCGCATCAGCATCTGGATACATTCCCCGCAAGTTGACTTGAAGGTCGCTGGGCTGTGGGAGATCAAATTTGTAAAGTTGCACAGGTTGTTTTTCCTCAACAACGCCGTCCAATGAACCCTTGACTCCGCTGCTGAATGTGCCAATAGGAATAGCTTGGTTCAGCAAGATTGGATTGACAGTTATCTCCAGCTTGTAGCTGGTGTTAGCTCGCCGTACACCCTGTTGAACGGAGACAAAGTATCTGCTGGGTACAAGAAAGCGACTTTCAATTACTTCTTCCACGCTTCCAAAATTTTGGGAGGCAGAGAATTCCTCTCCAATCGAGCTACCATCGCCATTGGCATCCCTTGCGATAAATAAATCAGCGTCCGCACTCAAATCTTTGAGTTTCAATTTAATACTGCTGAGTGTGTCAGTGGTGAAAGTGTAAATATCTTGGAAGTCGTCTTCACCTACGAAACCCAAAATAGGATTGCTCAGGGAATCGAGATTTATTGGCCTGTTAAAGTTGTCATCTAAGACGAAATCGGCAGGGGCAAAACGATTCTGGAGTTGCTCTGGCGAAACGTCCGCCACCTGTCCCAAGATCCTGTTATTAGCTTGAATCCTAATTAAAGTTCCCCCTGCCGAGGGTTCTAGATTTAGGTCAGCTTCGCTGAGATTGTCAGTTAATCCAATGCCGTCAAATCTAGGGTCGAAGTCAGCGATCCAATCTACTGCTGCTGCATTTAGATCGGTTCGGAGTACAAACCCATCATTGCCACTACCACCAACTAGCGTGTCTCCATCCAAGTCGCCAGCCAAAATGTCATCGCCCTCATCACCTCTAAGTAGGTCGCTGCCTTGACCGCCGCGCAGCAAGTCATTTCCTTGACCTCCGATGAGGGCATCGTTACCGACCTCCCCGAACAGCCAATCCTCACCGCCACCGCCATCGATCAATTCTGGAGAGGCCGAACCAATCACAATATCATTACCTTCTAAAGCCCGCAGTCCTCTGGTGAAGGGATTTAAAAGTCCAGGGGTTAGCCTGAAGTAATCAGAATTGGGAGTTAGATCGAAAAAGTTACCGTCATTGCTGGAACTATTCACAACTAGATGCTCCTGGTCAGATTAAAAATATATTTTAATAATGAGAAAAAAATAATCATGAAATTGCAACGTTTTTTAACAATACAGGAGTTACCCAACTGGCACACTAAAATCAAATTTTAGGGTGGGTCAGATGAATTGCTGGAACGGTTATTGAGGGTTTCGATATCTGAGGCACCTTACTAATTATGATAATGGCGTCAGTCCTGCAATAGTCAAAGAAGATTATGTTCCTCTTCCTGGCTCGATCGAGCTTGCGATCGCCAGCCTGGTGATTTCTGAACTAGGGAATATGTTGTCAATACAACAGAATGTATAGGAGCTAACACCAACGCGTTGCTTAATCAAGGTATCAAAAAAATCAGTTAAAAATCCCGAAGCTTGGTATGTAATGGTTTATACGAGTTGCATATTTAGCCTTTCATACCGTAAATCAGCAAGTCCCAGAAACCGTGCGAACATCTCCCGTACCGATCGCACATATCGATTTATTCCGATAAAAGGCCGATCGCATACCGCACCGCTTCCCCCATCATCGAACCGCGAACGCGATCGGACGCCGTTTTCTCCCACGCGAGCAACTGTTCCCGAAACACCGGATCTTGCTTCGCCCGCTGCACGATCGCCTGACTGATGACTTTCTTTTGAATCTGCTCTGTCGGGATACCTTGCTGCTTCAAATAATCCAACAGTCGCTGCACGCTTTCGGAGAATTTATCCGGCGTCTGAGACATCAAAATAAACGAAATTTGGCGCACCATTCGCTGGTATATTTCCTGTCTTCTGAGCAACGCTTCCTTGTTACTCGGCTCCGCATTGTTACTAGGAACTGCCAAGTCGAGCAAACCCAAAATTTCAGCGCCCTTGGCTAAAACCTTTTCCAACATATCTGGATAAAGCTCCAAAATGCGATCGCCCAAAATCTTGCCGTTCACCAAACGGTTCGCGCTCAGCCGCAGTAAACTTTGTTCTCCCGCAGAATCAAAAAATTGAACGTTGAATTTGAGTTCGTGGCTTTCCAACTCCACCCGACGCAGCGTAAAAACCAAAGCCTCCCAATTAGGAGATTCATCAAAACACACCTTCACAATAGAACTGTCCTCTTGATGCTGCCGCCCCAATTCCCCCGACTCAAAATCGCGATCGACCGGAAAGCGATTTGCCGCAACTTTCGCAGTATAATCAAACCCAGTAAAAACATAGCTGCAGTCAACTCTCGACAGATCGACATCTTGAACTTGCCAATTTTGAATGCAGCAACCCGTAAGCTGCGCCCCCTCCAAATTCGTCCGAATCAAACGGCACTCAATCAAACAAGCTTCTCTTAAATCCGCCTCACCCAACATCGCATCCATCAAATAAGCGCCGCTCAAATCAGCTTTCCGCAAATCCGCACTTCGCAAATTAGCTTCGCTCAAATCGGCCCGCAGCAAATACACTCCTTGCAGGTTAGCTCGCAGCAAAAGTGCCTTCTTAAAAGTCGCTTTCAATAAATAAGAACCTGCCAGATTAGCTCGACTCAAATCCGCGTTATCCAGCACCGCCTCAGTTAAATCCGCCCCCGCCAGCACAGCTCGGTGCAAGTCAGCGCCCGTCAGATTTGCCGATCGCATTTGAGCGCCATTCAAGTCAGCTTCAATCAAATTTACACCGCTCAAAATTGCCGATCGCAAATTCGCTTCCACCAAATGCGCTTCCCGCAAATTAGCGCCCGTTAAATTAGCACCAACAAGACTGGCGCGGTTGAGATTCGCCTCCATCAATTCCGCCGCCATCAACTTCGCGCCGTCGAGTTTAGCCCCAGCCAAATTAATTTGGTCAGATTTAACTCCTTGAAGATTAGCACCGCCCAAATCCGCTTCGGGGAACGTGGCCCAATTGAGTTCTGCGGCTTCCAAACAAGCAAGGCGCAAATCCGCTTTAGCAAGATTTGCCCCGCTCAAATTTGCCCCGCTCAGATTCGCCCCAGCTAGCCCTGCACTGCGGAGATCCGCGCGCCGCAAACAAGCCCCTATCAACTTGGCATTGCTCAAAAAAGACCAGCTTAAATTAGCACCGGTCAAGTTAGCACCAGTGAGGTCTATTTCTCGCAGGTTAACACCGCTTAAATTAGCGCCGCTGAGGTCAATGTGACCAAAGTTGCGCTCTCCCTGTTGATAGCGCTGTAAAAATTCTTGTGTTTGCATTCCGCAGATTGGGGGGCTGGCAATTTAGCTGTTTTAGGACGCGCGGGTCAATCGATTTTAGATTTTAGATTTTAGATTTTAGATTAAAGCATTGACCCCACAGATAAATTCGGGGGGCAAGTTTCATCGGATACAGGTTTTTTATTTCTGGACGGATGAATCCGGGGGCTTGTATCCTGGATGCTTACGGTCAATAACTTGAACTGTAAGGTACGCACGGAACACGAGCGGGCTAAGCACGGGAACACTACTCCTATTACTTACTGCAATAACTCCTGTCCTCCGGGTGATCCGTGCGTACTTTACCCCTATAGATGGCAGTTCAAAGGATTTGTTGCCTAAGTTCTATTTCTACTACCAGTTTTACAGACTTTTGTAATTTCAAGTAGCCGAGTTCCTATCTGATACGCTGCCCCGCCGGAGAGTGTTTTTACCTAAAGCGCTGCAATTCTTGCTGCAAGTGTTTTCCCCATTTAGTCGCTAGAGGAATTTCTGTAAAAGGAACCTGCACCGCAGCAGCATTTTTCAGCAAAAATTCGAGGGCGATTGGACTTCCAGAATTCGGCGGTGAGTCTAAATCAACTGCCTGAGAGTTCACTAACAACCGCAGCGACTGCACGTCTTTTAAAGAAAAAGTTTGCAAATTCACAGGCCCGCTGCGAGTAGGTTTTCCCCAAGTTAAACTGTCTTCTTGCTGACCAAGTACAGCATAAATATCGTACTTGGCTTTAGCGAATTGTTCGGCCCAGACGCGATACGCTTCCAGCTTTTGATACTCGTTCCATCCAGCCCAAGCTAGCCCAATAAAAATTGCCAGCAGCGGCAGCCACATTAAACCTCTTTCCATGCAATACCCTTGTTGAAAATACTCGCTTGTTCTGTTTCTCATCTTCTCTAATGATACAATTAATTGAACTCCTAAAACTTGCTCTGCAATTTCAACTAGAAATTAGAGCAATTTTTGATCTAGCAACAGCCACCGCCGAAAACTACCAAACGCCCGCGTGCGAGAACCCCACAAGTCGCAGCAAGGAAAACTGGCGCTGGCGGTGAAAAGTGGGTTATTGTGGTGAACACGCCTTCCCTAAACGGACGATCGGCAATGAAAAAGTTTTTCCTTCTGTGCTTATTTTTAATCGGTCTCGGCTGGGCGATTTCTAATTTCCCAGGACTTTCTACTCAAGGCACTTACGACTCGATTGTGCTGGATTTCCGCGAAGATGTCGGTAATGCCAACATCGCCAAGCAAGTAGAGGCGATCGCCCAACAGTACAAAGTCGCACCGCAACTCAACAGCGAATTCTCAGCGGGGGACAATGTATATGTAGTTAAGGGCGATCGCACTTTGCTAAACGCCCTGAGAAAATCAAATTTGGCTAAAGATACCGAATACATTGAACCGAACTTTGTCTACAGCGCTTTCGAGATTCCCAACGACCCCATGTATACCAAGCAGTGGAATCTCCGCAGCATCAATGTAGAATCTGCCTGGAACGAAACCAAAGGCAGCGGCACAACAGTAGCGATAATTGACACGGGTATTACTCCAGTCGCTGACTTAAAAGAAACCAAATTTGTACCTGGCTACGACTTTGTAAACGATCGCGCCCAAGCCTACGATGACAACGGCCACGGTACTCACGTCGCAGGTACTGTCGCCCAATCAACTAACAACAATTACGGCGTTGCGGGCATCGCCTACGAAGCAGCTTTAATGCCGCTGAAAGTCTTAAGCGGCAGCGGCGGTGGTACGGTTTCCGACATTGCCGAAGCAATTAAATTTGCTGCTGACAACGGCGCCGACGTGATTAACATGAGTCTCGGCGGCGGTGGCGAAAGTCAGTTAATGGAAGAGGCGATCGACTACGCCCACTCTAAAGGCGTTGTCATCATCGCAGCAGCAGGCAACTCCGGCGACAGTTCCGCTTCCTATCCCGCCCGCTATCCCCACGTCATTGGCGTTTCCGCCCTCGGCCCCGACGAGGAAAAAGCCTCTTACTCCAATTTCGGCGCAGGGGTTGACATTGCAGCCCCCGGCGGTTCTGAAATGGGCAAAATCCTGCAAAGTACGATCGACCCGGAAACCGGCGCCGAAGTCTTTGAAGGCTACCAAGGCACTAGCATGGCTTCTCCTCACGTTGCAGCCGTTGCAGCCCTTGTCAAGGCCTCCGGTATCACAGAACCAGACGAAATTCGCAGTGTACTCTTGCAGTCCTCGCGAACTGTCACTGAAGATCCGTTAAACCATTTTGGTTCAGGACACCTAGACGCAGCCGCAGCAGTTCAGCTAGCCCAGCGCGGACAAATCAACTTCCGCGATTTCTTCCGCTGGCTGCGCGATAACGGGTATCTCAACCCCCGCTTTTGGATTGACGGCGGTGCAGTCGCCCTGTTGCCTAAAATTGCAATGGTGCTCGGTTCTTACCTGCTGGCTTTCTTTTTGCGGAATTATTTTCCGTTCCAGTGGACTTGGGGCTTTTCCGGCGGCTTGATGGCTGGTAGTTCTGGGTTCTTTTTCCTGCGGAACTTGTTTGTATTCGACTTGCCGCAGTGGCCGCTGCGGGTGATGGGCAGTTCTATTCCCGAACTCGGCGGCGCAATTAATGGCAGCAGTATGCTGAATCCGTTGTTTGCTAGCGTTTTGATTCCTGGGATTTTGATTGCTGTGCTGTTGGGACATCAACAGTGGAAGTGGATCGCGATCGCAATTTCGATCGGTTGTGCCAGCGGTTTAGCGGTGAATGCTTTTGTGTCTCCCGCAGTCTGGGGATTGGGCACAGGTTTGGTAGCACAAACATTCTTGATTGTCAATGCTTTTCTGTGTTTCGGACTGGCGCGTTTAGCAATTAAAACAGAGGTGCGATCGGCATGAGTATTACTGTCAAAGGTGAAATTGAACGCAAAGGATTAGGCCCTGGCACTTGGGCTTTGGTTGGCCAAGATGGGGAAACTTACGAACTTAAGGATGCTCCTTCTGACTTGAAAAAAGCTGGTTTGAAAGTCAGTGTTAAAGGTGAAGTCCGCAAGGATGTGATGACTTTTGCTATGATCGGCCCGGTGCTTGAGGTGCAGTCTTTTGATGTGTTGTAGGTCGATCGACTAATCCAGCTTTCGAGAAAAAAAAACCCCGGCCAAAATTGGCTGGGGTTTATTAATCAGGGTGCATCTTTATTTACTGTAGTTTAGACTAGCCAAAGATGAGAACGGTGGCAAAAGAAGAACTAGAGCCACCGCGCCGGGAGAGAATG
>NZ_JAUBPT010000268.1:0-6121 GCF_036700905.1 Microcoleus sp. S13_C3
AGCTTTATTCCTGAACCTTGGCCAAGCCGTTCTCACTTTTCTACGGCTTAAATTTTAAAAACCTACCCCTGAAAGCCTTAATAAGGGGGGACAAGGGGGGGTAGAAATGATGTTAGTAGCGGGTTATTCTGGCATTGGAAAATCATCCCTAGTAGCCGAAATTCACAAACCCAATACAAAGCTAAGGGGCTATTTTACAGCAGGCAAATTTGACCAATTTCAAAAGAATGTTCCTTACTCGGCTGTGGTTAATGCCTTTAAAGGATTAGTGCAACAACTCTTAACAGAAAGTGAAGAACAACTAGCACAATGGCGAGAAAAATTGAAAAGCGCTTTTGGGATGAATGGTCAAGTAATTATTGATGTAATTCCTGAAGTAGAACTGATTGTCGGTAAACAGCCAGAAGTACCAGAATTAGGGGCAACGGAATCACAAAATCGCTTTAATATTCTTTTTCAAAACTTCATCCGAGCATTTTGCACCAAAGAGCATCCCTTAGTCATCTTTTTGGACGATTTGCAATGGGCTGACGCTGCTACGCTTAAATTAATTATACTGATGATGACAGATACAGAAATGCAATATCTGTTTTTAATTGGAGCTTGTCGTGATAATGAAGTTAGCCCGACACACCCCTTAATGATGACTCTTGATGGGTTGCTCAAGGAGGGAGCAATTATTAATTATATTACCTTAGCACCTTTAGGACTAGAAAATATTAGTCAACTTATTGGCGATACATTATCTAGCAATTATGAATCAGTAAAATCCTTGGCAGAATTGGTGATTGAAAAAACTGGAGGGAATCCGTTCTTTGTTAATGAATTCTTGAAAACCCTGTACTCAAAAAATTTAATCCAGTTTGATTTATCTTCTCTTTCTTGGCAATGGGATGTACAGCAAATTCAAGCAAAGGGGATTACAGACAATGTAGTAGAGTTAATGATTGATAAAGTAAATAAACTGCCAGAATCAACACAGCAGATGTTACGTTTAGCGGCTTGTGTGGGCGCTAATTTCAACTTGCATACCCTTTCTCTCATTAGCGAAAAATCACCTAGAGAAACCTCTACTGACCTATCACTGGCAATTCAGTCAGGCTTAATTTTACCCACATCAGAGTTAGATGCTGACCTCTTAATTCAAGATTATAAATTCCTGCATGACAGAGTACAACAGGCTGCTTATGCCATGATTTATGGCGAATCTAAACGTAGCTTCCATCTCAAAATTGGGCTATTGTTGTTGCAGAATCTCCCGAAAAATAAACGGGAAATCAGAATCTTTGAAATAGTCGATCATCTGAATTTTGGCAGAGATTTAATTGCAGATGATTCAGCAAAAATTGAATTAGCACGCTTGAATTTAGAAGCGGGCAAAAAAGCCAAAGATGCAACGGCTTATGGAGCGGCACTGCAATATTTAAGAGCGGGATTAGAGTGTTTAATCGGAGATTTTTGGACGGAGTATTATGAATTAACTTTAGCCTTGCACAAAGAACGGGCAGAGGTTGAATACTTAAATGGATGTTTTGAGGATTCAGAAGCATTAATTGACCTAATTTTGAAAAATGTAAAATCCGACATAGAGAAGGCAGAAATTTACAACCTGTTGCTCGTGCAGTACACCATGAGTGCTAAATATGAAGAGTCAATACAAACAGGTAAAAAGGCTCTTTTCTTGTTAGGTGTAGACTTGCCTGACGCTAATTTTAAGGAGGCGCTAGACCTGGAAGTTGCCCGTGCAAAGAAGAATTTGGGCTCGAGAAAAATTGCTGACCTGATCGATGAACCAGAAATCACAGACCCCCAAAAAAGACTGGTACTAAAATTGTTAACAAATACTGATCCACCTGCCTATTTTTTTAACCAAGAAATGTATGCAGTTATTGTTTTAAAAATGGCTAATATTTCTTTGCAATACGGCAATATTGCCGTATCGTCAAAAGGATTTGTAACTTACGGAATGATTCTTGGCTCTATTTTAGGTGACTATCAATCTGGCTATGAATTTGGTAAGCTAGCTGTAGAGGTGAGTAAAAAATTTAATAGTTCCAGTCAGAGATGCAGTGCTTGTTTAGTTTTGGGCGGTCATTTGAATAACTGGGTAAAGCATATTAAATTGGCTGAGGCTATTTTGAATGAGTCCTATCAAGCTGGCTTAGAATCTGGAGAATTACTGCACTCTGGCTACGCTATCGAACACAAATTGCGATACCTATTTTATCAGGGTAAAAATTTAGAACCTCTGGTGATAGAGGTGGAAAAATTTTTACAGTTTAACCAAAAAATAAAAAACCAATGGGCAATTGATGGAATGCTGGGTTTTCAAATAACTCTCTTTAATTTAAGCAGTAGAACTCCTAATAAATTCGTATTTTGTAACAACGAAATTAGCGATGAAGAATTTTTAGAAAGCTGTAAAGCACATAAAAGTTTGGCGTTGATTTGCACTTTTTATATTTTTAAATCTCAGGTTTTATATCTGTATGATCAGCTACATGAAGCGCTAAACTGTGCATTGAAAGCCAAAGAATTTATGATTTTTACGTTAGGGCAGTTCCAAATTTCTGAACATAATTTTTACACTTCACTAATCCTGGTGTCGCTATATCTTGATGCTTCCGAGTCCGAACAAAAACACTATTGGGAGCAGTTAGAATCGCAGCAACAACAGATGAAAATTTGGGCAGATAACTGTCCTGAAAACTTTCTGCACAAATACCTGTTGGTGGAGGCAGAAATTGCGCGTATTTCTGGTCAAGGAATGGAAGCACTAGATTTGTACGATCGCGCCATTGCTTCAGCTCATGAAAATGAGTATATTCAGAATGAAGCTTTAGGCAATGAATTAGTCGCCAAATTCTGGTTAGGGAAAGGCAAAGAGGAAATTGCCAAACTTTACATGAGAAAAGCTCACTATGGCTACCAACTTTGGGGTGCTAAGCGTAAAGTAGAGGATTTGGAGCAGAAATATCCGCAGTTAATCCCCAAAGTATCTGCCCAGAAACAAATTGATGTGCAGACTACTGCTATGGGCACAGCATCTTCAACAAGTGGAGCAAGTTCAAATATAGACTTGTCCACAGTTATCAAAGCTTCCCAAGTTCTGGCTGGTGAAATTGCGAGCAACAAATTGTTAGAAAAGTTAATGACAATTTTAATGAAAAATGGCGGAGCACAAAAAGGCTTTCTTGTCTTATCAAATAAGGAGAAGTTAACCATTGAAGCTAGAGGGGAAGTTGACAAAGAACAAGTAGAAGTTTGGCAAAGTAGTCCGATTGAAAGCAGCGATAATCTTCCTGTAGGCATGATAAAATATGTAGCGAGAACTCAGGAAGATGTAGTGCTATCAGAGGCTACAAAAGAGGGTATTTTTACTAGCGAACCCTATATTATAAAAAATCAGCCTAAGTCAGTCTTATGCGCTCCTATTATTAATCAAGGTAAACTGATCGGCATTCTGTATCTGGAAAATAATCTGACTACCGGGGCGTTTACCCCAGATAGATTGGAAGTCTTAAAAATCTTATCCTCCCAAGCAGCTATTTCGATCGAAAATGCTCGCCTCTATCAAAACTTAGAAGATAAAGTTCAAGAACGCACGGCTCAACTAGCTGAAGCGAATCAAGAAATTAGCACCCTCAATCAGAAATTAAAAGCGGAAAATGTTCGCATGAGTGCAGAACTCGATATTGTCAAACAACTGCAACAAATGGTGTTGCCAAAACCGTCAGAATTAGAGGCAATTGAAGGCTTAGAAATAGCTGGTTTTATGGAACCTGCTGACGAAGTTGGCGGTGATTACTACGATGTATTGCAACAGGATGGTCAAGTCAAGATTAGCATTGGCGATGTCACGGGACATGGTTTAGAAAGCGGCGTGTTGATGATTATGGCACAAACGGCTGTCAGGACGCTTCAGAAAATGAACGAAACAGATCCAGTGAAGTTTTTGGATGTCCTCAACCAGACTCTTTATGACAATCTCCAGCGCATGGACTCCCCTAGAAATATGTCTCTAGCTATATTAGACTATGCCGGAGGTGTTCTGAAATTAAGCGGACAACATGAGGAAATGATTGTGGTGCGCGCGGATGGAAAACTGGAGTGCATAGACACGATGGATTTAGGCTTTCCCATTGGCTTAGTAGAAGAGATTGGCGAGTTTATTACTCAAACAGAAGTGCAGTTAAATCCTGGGGATGTGGTGGTGCTTTATACTGATGGAATTCCTGAAGCTAAAGATATTAATAAAGCGCAGTACGGATTAAAGAGGTTGTGGCAAGTGGTGGTTGAAAATCGTCACCGCTGTGTCCAAGAAATTCGGGAAGCTGTGATTGATGATGTGCGGCAGTATATTGGCACTCAGAAGGTTTTTGATGATATTACTTTGGTGGTGATGAAGCAGAAATAGAACTTTTTTCTCGCGAGTTCGGCGGTTGAAACCGCTACTACACAACAAAAGTCCGCCTTCGCGGACTCAAGAAATCAAGATGGCAGCTTACCAGGGGCTTCCGATCATGGTGAAACTACTCCAATAGTAAGGATGAGAAAAGTTTTGGTTTGGTTGTTGTAAATTAGCAGGTAAATTTAACTTGCCGCCTGTTGTTACTAGCTGTCCGTTTTCCATCCGAACTTTACCGGACATTATTGCTTGTTGAGTCATTTGCAAAGCTTCTGCTTTAGTTGTGGTTCCTCGCAACTGGTGGTAAAATTCGCTCATCAGACCCAAAGTGCCTCCATCGTCAACATACCACAAACTCCCTAAAGCAGATTTCGCGCCGGATTTTACTGCTAAACCTCCAAAACCTAACTCTGCTTCCCGATCGCCCATAGCAGTTCTACAAGCACTTAATACTAACAAGTCTACCTGCGGATTCCGCCAATTCAAACTCTCCATGCGATCGAGCTGCAATTTGGAATTCCACATTTGAATGTAGGAATTGCTCGCTTTTCCCGGTTTGAATTCAGCGTGCGTGGCTAGGTGAACGATCCGAAATCCTCCCTTGGCGTGTTCGGAGTTGAGATTATCTAAAGTGAAAGCAGAATTGAGGAAAGATGGGCTGTGCCACTGAGCCGAAATCGCCTGCAATTCGATCGGCACACTGGGCAAGGGCTGTTGGTCAACAAATTCTGACCTTCCCATTGCTAGCACTGTGGCGTCTCTAACAGCTTTATAATCGGTATTAGTCGAGCTAAAACTCGGAATTAGGCTAAAACTGTATTTTTCAATCAAGAAGCCTTTACCGTCGTGCAAAGCCGCAAAGGGCAGGCTTCGCAATCCGGGATCGACTGACAGTAACAAAGTTTGAATTCCTAAGTTTTGTAAGTCTTTTTCTAGGGGTGCGATCGCCCATTTATATAGTTGCTGGGCGGAGGCTAGATAAGTCGTAGTAGCGCGTTTTGCGGGATTGGTGATTTCATTGCGGAACTCCTGGACGGTGGGGAAAAGAGCTGCTCTGTGGGCTTCGGGGACACTGTAGTGAATCGGCTGCCCCACGGGAGGAACTAAAATTAGTTCCAGTCGATCTTCTCGCGAGACTATATAGATAATACCAGACCGCTTGCCGGTTTGCTGTTCGATATTTTGTAAAGTTTGTTGGGCTGTCGAAATCAAGACTTTTTCCTCTGGGATGTTGGCTTCTACCCCCAGGTATTCTCGAAATTCTTGATTCCTCATTTCTTCGATTCCCCAGATTGTTTTCTGGATATCGTTACCTTCAAAAAGTCGATCGGGAGACGGAACATATCCCAGAACTAAATTAGAAATAGGGTTGACTCTTAGTGATAATTCGCTGCTGGTAACTTCTGGCAGTTGGTTGCCGGGGGGCAACTGATTGTGTAGCGATGGAATTTTGGGGGGTTGAAAGTCTTTTCGATCGAGGGTTGAGGGTTGCCCTGCAGGCACTTGTCTTTCCGTAGGATCGATCAGAGGGGGAGTTACCACATCAGGGGGAGTTACAACATCAGGGGGTTTTACAACATCAGGGGGTTTTACAGTTACAACATCAGGGGGTTTTACAGTTACAACATCAGGGGGATTTACAGTTACAACATCAGGGGGATTTACAGTTACAACATCAGGGGGATTTACAGTTACAACATCAGGGGGATTTAC
>NZ_JAUBPT010000269.1:0-6057 GCF_036700905.1 Microcoleus sp. S13_C3
TCCAAAAAGGACGGGCGGGACGCCCATCCCACAATAACAATTAAAATTGTAAGTTATTTAATTCGCGATCCTAAATGCGATCGAGAGTAAGAGTTGTGAAGATTGTTGAGATACCATTCAACAAATTTAGCGGCGTAGAAAAAGTAATATTGCTGCGAAAAGCTATAGCAATCCTCGCATCAGTTTCAATAACTGGTTAACTTCCAAGCTCTGCCTGGGAACCGATGTCCAGAGGCTCTGCCTCGGCTGCGACTATGGAGGCAGAGCCTCCGGATATGCGTTACCAGGCAGAGCCTGGTAACGAGTAAGTTATTTAATTCTCATTCCTTATAGCGGTTCTCAAGCGTTGTGAGGTATGGGGGCTTTGTCCTATGCCTATGCCCTATGCCCCATGCCCCATGCCCTATGCCCTATGCCCTATGCCCTATGCCCATGAGTACCTCATCTTTCTGAGAAAGGCTATATTTGTAACCACACTTCTTCTGGCTCCTTCCTTCTTCCTCCTGCCTTCTGCCTCACAACTTAAATGTCTAGCTTGCTCGACTACACAAGTGAGATGCTCCCCCACGATGTAATCCGCCAAATGCTGACGATTCCATTAAGAAACCAAAAGCTATGGATACTCAAGTGAGAAACAGTGCTATTGTTGATTGTATACAGTTAGTCAACACAAGAGCACTTTTTCCTCAAGTATCGCAGGTAGGATAGTTGTGCGCTTATGTAACGCTTATGTAACTCCTATCAAAAAGGGATTTTGAATCTTTTATGGAGAAAATTCAAGAGTTACAATTATCCAAATGCCCAACGGGTATTCAGGGACTCGATGAAATCACCGATGGAGGCTTGCCCCAAGGCCGACCAACTTTAATCTGTGGTTCTGCGGGTTGCGGTAAGACCTTATTTGGTGTGGAGTTTCTCGTGCGCGGAGCAACGCGGTACGGAGAACCAGGCGTTTTAGTGACCTTTGAAGAAACTGCGTCAGAAATTACCAAAAACGTCGCCTCTTTAGGGTGGAATTTAAATCAGTTAATTGCTGAGGGTAAAATATTAATAGATCATATTTATATTGAACCCAGCGAAATTGAGGAAACAGGAGAATATGACCTAGAAGCACTATTTCTTCGTCTAGGCTATGCGATCAAAAAAATTGG
This sequence comes from Microcoleus sp. S13_C3, assembly GCF_036700905.1. Lineage (NCBI taxonomy): Bacteria > Bacillati > Cyanobacteriota > Cyanophyceae > Oscillatoriales > Microcoleaceae > Microcoleus > Microcoleus sp. S13_C3. Next base: position 1,152 of record NZ_JAUBPT010000269.1, read on the forward strand.
CGCTAAACGGGTGCTTTTAGACACGATTGAAGTCTTGTTTGCTGGTTTAGCAAATTCCAACATTGTCCGAGCAGAAATACGCCGTTTATTTCATTGGTTAAAAGACCAAGGTGTGACAGCCGTGATCACCGGGGAGCGAGGAGATAAGACCTTAACCCGTCAAGGTTTAGAAGAATACGTTTCGGATTGTGTGATCAAATTAGATCAAAAAACCTTTGAAGACATCGCCACAAGAACCCTTCAAGTTGTCAAGTATCGCGGCTCTCGTCATAGTAATAATGAATATCCTTTTTTAATTGAAGAAAAGGGGATTTCGGTCTTACCCGTTACTTCCTTAAAATTAGACCATGCGGTTTCTAATGAGCGCATCTCAACGGGCATCGCGCAACTTGATGAAATGTTTGGCGGGCAGGGCTACTATCGGGGTAGCAGTATTCTTGTCACAGGCAGGGCTGGAACGGGGAAAACAACGCTTGCATCTTATTTTTCCCAAGCAACCTGCCACAGAGGCGAACGGTGTTTATATCTCGCCACTGAAGAATCGCCCCAACAAATTATTCGCAATTTAAGCTCGATTGGTCTTGACTTAGCCCCTTATGTAGATCAGGGATTACTCCAATTTGATGCGGTACGTCCCACTAACTACAATTTAGAAATGCGTTTGTATAAAATCCATCGCTGGGTCCAAGACTTTCAACCAAGCACGATCATCATTGATCCGATGAGTAATCTCGTGTTGAGTGGGAGTTTGATGCAAACAAAAAACTTTTTCATGCGTTTAATTGACTATTTAAAGAGTAAGCAAATAACCGTTTTTATGACCAACTTAACGGCTGGTGATGCTGACCATGACCACGAACAGACAGAAGTGGGTGTTTCCTCTCTGATGGATACTTGGTTAGAGCTCCAAACGCTCAAGGTGAATGGGGAACGCAATCGCATTCTCTATGCCCTCAAATCTCGCGGCATGAAGCACTCAAATCAAGTACGGGAATTTATCATAACTAATCAAGGTGTAAAGTTAGTCGAGGTTTACTTGGGAGATGGCAAGGTATTAACAGGAACGGAAAGAGTAAATCAAGAAATAAAAGAACAATCTGCTGCTAAAAAACGCCGACAGAATTTTGAACTCAAAAAACGTGAGTATGAACAAGAGAAAAAACTCGTACAAGCTCAGATAAATGCTCTACAAATGCAATTGCTCAATCGAGAGGAGCAGTTAGATTTGCTGATTGAAGAAGAACAAGAGGACGAAAAAGCGGTTTTGGATAATCGAACCTTTATGGAAAGGTTACGTCATCTTAATCCATAAAACATATTTCTAAGGATAAAAAACATGACAAATCATTTAACAGATAATTCTTCACAGCCCTCTAACACAAAAGGGCCAGAGATTTGGCAAATGCGATTATATGTGGCGGGACAAACACCTAAATCTCTGGTTGCTTTTGCCAATTTGAAGAAGATATGTGAGGAATATCTTCACGGTCAATATACCATTGAAATTATTGACTTAAGTCAACAACCGCAGCTAGCCATAGAAGATAGCATCGTTGCTATACCGACTCTCGTTAGAAAATTGCCAGAACCGATTAAAAAGATTATTGGTGATTTATCCAATACTGAAAAAGTTCTGGTAGGACTGCAAATTCTTCGTCTAGTCGATGAACAATAACTCAAGAGAGAGGTACTAACAATGATTGACGAATCCGAAGATGTTAAACAAACAATCACAGAACTTTTTGAAGAGTCTCTTTCTTCATCAAAGGAAGAGCATTATATCCTACGTCTTTATATTTCAGGTACAACGATTCAATCGGTGACGGCGTTGCAAAACATCAAAAAGATTTGTGAGGAACATCTCCAAGGGCGTTATGAGTTAGAAGTTATTGATATTTATCAACAGACAGAAGCTGTTATTTCGGAGAACATTGTGGCTGTTCCCACCTTGATAAAAAAGTTACCTCTGCCCTTACAAAAGATGATTGGCAATTTATCGAATACAGAAAAAGTCTTACTTGGTCTTAATCTGGTGCCGATAAAAAATATAATTGGAGAGGAAAATAATGAAGGATTATCTGACCAATCTTGAAAAAATGAGCCAAGAAGTCGTAACCCTAAATCGGCAATTAGCCCAGGTGCAGGAACGCCTCAATGTAGCGGAAGAAACGTTGCAGGCGATTCGTTGTGGGGAAGTTGATGCTGTTGTTGTTTCTACTCCGCGAGGAGAGCGAGTTTTTACGCTTCAGGGGGCAGATTATGTTTATCAGTGTTTAGTGGAACAAATGGGCGAAGGAGCGGCTACCGTATCTTCTGAAGGTTTAATCTTGTACTGTAATAAGCGACTCTCAGAACTCTTAAATTGTCCTTTAAAAAATCTGATAGGTTCTCAATTACAAACCTTTATTGCGCCCCAGGATAAAAAATCATTTTTACTACTTTTGCAGCAGGTTCAGCCTGAAAAAAGTGTAACTAGAGAATTATCTTTGATCGCCGCAACGGGAAATAAGGAAGTACCTGTTAAATTATCACTTAAAAAAATTCAGATTGATGAAATTTTAGTTAATAGTATTATTCTTACTGATATTACAGAATCTAAAATAAAAGAAGCTGCGAAACTCAGTCACATTCTCAACAGCGCGATCGCCGTTATTAAAAATTTTCGTCTTTTGACTGATGGTACTTTAGATATCGATTCTTGGACAGGCGGAACTCAACAGATTTTGGGCTATAGCTTAGAAGCAGTGCAAGCAGATTCTGCCTTATTCATAGCAAATATATTGCCCGAAGATCGAGACAAAACGATCGCCTCATTGATCGAAAATATTCAAGCAGGGCGCTCTGGTATTAGCGAATATCGGTTTTTGCATGGCGATCGCACGATTCGATGGCTTGCCTCCAACTATGTTGCTGAATGGGATAAAGAACAAGATTGTTGGGTGGGCATAGAAATTATTACGGATATTACCCAACGTAAAGAAACAGAGCAAAAAATTGCCGAACAAGCAGCCTTAATTGATATTGCTAGTGATGCCATTTTTGTAAAGGATTTAGACGATCGTATTTTATTTTGGAATAAAGGAGCTGAACGTTTATATGGTTGGGCAGAAGCCGAAGTTATAGGGCAGAAAACTCAAACCTTATTTAATCAACCCTTTCAACTAACTGAGCCGATCCAAATCACTACCGAGCAAGGCAGTTGGCAGGGGGAAATAGAGCAAGTTACTCAAACCGGTAATAATATAATCGTAGAAAGTCGTAAAACACTGATACACAATAAATTTTCCCAATCCCGCTCTATCCTCGTTGTTAATACTGATATTACTGAGAAAAAACAACTTGAAAAACAGTTTTATCATGCCCAGCGATTAGAGAGTTTAGGAACATTGGCAAGTGGAATTGCCCATGATTTAAATAACATTCTCACCCCGATTTTTGGAGCTAGTCAACTGCTTCCTCTCAAAATTACCAATATGAATGAACCGACACAAAGACTGTTAAGACTCCTTTCGGGTAGTGCTAAACGTGGGGTTGAGTTGGTCAAGCAAATTCTTCTTTTTAGTCGAGCAACGGATGGTGAATATGCAATATTACAACTAGGGTATTTGCTCCTCGAAGTGATCGGTGTTGCTCAACACACATTTCCCAAATCAATAACTATTTGGACTAAAATTCCCGCAATGGAACTATGGACAATATCGGGTGATGCTACCCAGCTACACCAAGTATTTATGAATCTGATGATTAACGCTAGGGATGCCATGTCATCAGGAGGAAGTTTGACCCTCTCTGCCCAAAATCGCTCCTTGGATGAAGATGAGGCCCTGCTGAATTTGGAAGCAAAAGCAGGCTGTTATGTGGTTGTGACGGTGGCTGATACAGGAATTGGTATTCCCCCAGAATTGTTAAACCGAATTTTTGAGCCCTTTTTCACTACCAAGGAAGTTGGCAAAGGAACAGGGCTAGGATTATCCACAGTAAGGGGGATTGTCAAAAATCATGGCGGTTTTGTTAAGGTTTATAGCGAGTTGGGTAAGGGTACGGAATTTCGGGTTTTCTTTCCAGCTATAGAGGGAGAAGTGAGCCTCACAACGATAGAGCAAGCAATGCCTAGAGGTAAGGGGGAGTTGATTTTAATTGTTGATGATGAAGCCTCTATTCGAGAGATAACACAGACTTCTCTAGAAAACTATAACTACAGAACAATACTCGCTAGTGATGGGCTTGAAGCCCTCGCTGTCTATAGGGAAAATCAACAGGAAATTAGTGTGGTTTTAATGGATATGATGATGCCAAACCTAGATGGTGTTTCCGCAATGCGCGCGTTGCAAGAAATTAATCCTGGGGTGAAGATCATTGCGACTAGCGGACTCCTTGCTAACAGAAAGCTGGCATTAGATGCTAATGTCAAAACATTTTTGTTAAAACCTTACACGATCGCACAGTTATTACAAATGTTAACGGAGATACTGCCGCTAGACGAGAATAAAGCAACTCGCATCCAGCCCTTTACTTGTCAAAAGTGTTCTTCATTGCCGAGGGTTGAATTGTCTAGAGATGCTTTAGCAATGATGCCCCCCGAATGGTTACAGCAAATGTATGATGCGGCGTACTATTGTGATGGGGATCTCCTGCTGCAATTAATTGAACAAATACCTACTTCTCACGTGGCGATCGCGAATGCTCTCAAAGATTTAACGCAGAGTTTTAAAACGGATATCATTATGGAATTAACTGATTTATCTAAATTAGGACTTACGAACTATCCCTAGGAAGAGAAGGCTATTAAAGTTGCTGAATAAAAAGTATTACGGGTAAAACAAGTTGGGCGATCGATTGACCATAATATCCCGGCCGGGGCGGGTTTTTGAGATTGTCAATTATTGGCAGATATTGTTGGTGAACC
>NZ_JAUBPT010000270.1:0-5811 GCF_036700905.1 Microcoleus sp. S13_C3
CTGAATTATCCGGGTTTTTGGCTTTTTCGGTATTCTATTTTATCGTACTTCAACTTGAAGTGCGGAATGTGGGTTTTAGATTGAAGACAGCGCCCCACTGATAAATCCGCAGGCTGATGACCACATAGCTCGATCGCTCAACATCGAGAAACCCGGTCATTTTGGGACACCGGGTTCAATCATGAGTTATCGCCACAGCAATTTTCCGTATTTTTCACTCGTCGCTTACTTTTGGCCCAGCGCCTTCCAGGTTGTGTCGTCCACCATGCCACTAGCCATCAAGCCCTTATACTGCTGAAAGTTCTTGACAGCCGTAGCAGTGCGAGCGCCAAAAATGCCGTCGATGGGGCCCGGATCGTAACCCTGCATTTCCAAACGCACCTGTAGCGTCTTCACCTTGGAACCGACAGCCCCTTTATTCAAAAGAGTTGGAGGATTGCCGGCAACAGCAGCATTGCTCTGAGTAGGAGCATTGCTCTGCACAGTTTCAGGAGCCGACGCCGGATCTGCTGCTAAAGCTGTCCAAGTTTCTTTATCCACAATGCCGTCTGACTTCAAACCCTTAGACTGCTGAAAGGCACGAACCGCCGATGTAGTGCGAGAGCCATAGGAACCGTCGATCGTCCCCACCTTGAAACTGTGCACCTGCAACCGTTGCTGTATGGCGGCAACTTCTGGCCCGTCAGCTCCCGCCGAGATAGTTTTTTCCTTTTTCACTGGCGCCTGCTCGCCCGCGTAAAAAGGCTTGTTAAACATATCTGCTTGGGACTTTCCCTCCGGCGATGCTGAGGCACCCGGATCGGCGGGAGCCGTAAAGTCTCTGCGGTACTGTTCCTGCACAAAGGGTTCGGAGTCGAAAGCAGCAGTTGCCTTTCGGGTTAAGCCGGGAGCGAGCAGAGCAATCAAGCTGAAAATCGTAACAGTAGTCACACGCATAAATTTCATCCTGTTGGTAAGGTTTGACAAGGTTTCCCTGTTTTCTAGTTTCTAAATCTAATTGTATTACCCGGACAGCTTTCTGAGACATATAGTAGAAGCAAGAAGGAAGAATGCCTTTCAACTTCGCGATCGGGTAACAAGAAGTCCGAGGGAAGGGGTAATAGACCGCATTGGTTTAGGCCATTAAGAAAGTTCTAAGCGTCTGGCGCGGTTGCTATATCTGCCCCGGTCTCTAGAATTTCGGCAATCGGGACACCAGCACTCAGAAGTTGCGAGTTGGAAGTTACCTGTTAGAAGTAGGGGCCGGCTCGCACTATTCCTCATAAACCCGGTTGATTCCGAGATGTTTCGTTGCCAAAGCCAATATTTTCGTATAAACCACATCTTTTAGCCTCAGTCTTATGCTACAAAAGCTGCCGTTATTCACAAATCTTTACAGGCAGATTTTGTACAAATTTGTTCTATGAAAGGCGAAGTTTTTTCCTTCAATCCCCCCGTAATATCAATTTCGGTTGTATCTGAGATGTTGCACCATTCTCAATTACTTGTTTAGGAACAGGCTTTTCGGCCTGTTCCACAAGAAAATTCACTCTTTGTGGAACAGGCCGGAAAGCCTGTTCTTGAGAATGGTGCAACATCTCAGTTGTATCTGACATCTTGCAGCAATATCAATAAGAGGATTTTTCGTGGGGTCGGGCGGGTTTATAGAACCTATTTGCAAGCTTTTAGGCTGTTGGCGAACCCGCCCCTACGGCTAATTGAGAATGGTGTAACATCTCAGTTGTATCGGAATTATTAAACCCCTCTTGACGCAGAGGATACAGAGAAAGGGAAGAGAGAGATGAATAGTTCCGATAACAACGGATTTGATATAAAAAGCAAAACTCGCGACTTATCGATTTGCGTGTTCTGCCAATAAAGCCTTGGCTCTTGGCTTGTAAATCAGATAAAACAGCGATTCTATGTAGCGGAGCATATCTTCGCGGTTTTCCTTGGACGAGTAGTTCCAGAAACCGTAAGTCCGCGCCAGCGTCAGCAGCTTGGTAGTGTGAATGTTCCAGGTATACGTGCTGTAAACTCGGTCAATTCCTCGCGTTGAAATTTCATACCAATAGTTTGGATTGTGTTCGCATTTTGATAAAAGACCTCTTGCAAAAATAGCTGGGACGGGCTCTCCGGCCCGTCCCACAAAAAGTTTTTTCTCTTGTGGGATGGGCCGGAGAGCCCGTCCGAAAATTTGATCGAAAGGACTTTTGCAAGAAGTCTAATTTAGGGAAGATTGATAAAACTGTTCGGGCTTTTCCTATTTGGTGCAGTAGGCAACAAAAGTGTTAACTATATCGTTTCGCAGTAAATATTTGTTTCCCAAAGCGCGTAAATCGCTGGCAAACTGACGCAAGTCGGCTTTTTCTGCGCTGGCGATAACAACCTGAAAGAGTTCTGATATAGGTAGCCCCTTAATTTTATATCTTCTTTGATATTCGCTCTAAGGGTGGGCGATACAAGTTAGTATCGCCTGTTTTTTTTTTAGGTAATTTAAAAGCCTGCAATTTTACATTGCTATCCCTCAAATGACATAAAACTCACCGTATTTGTGGCGAATGTAACGGATAAAGGGATCGATAGTTAAAGGTGAACCTGTAACGCGATCGAGCAATTCGACAGCAGTGTATTTGCGGCCGTGCTGGTAGATGTTTTGTTTGAGCCAGTTGTGGAGTACGCTAAAATTGCCTCGTTCTATTTCTACGGGAATTTCAGGATTAATTTTTACTGCTGTTTCGTAGAATTGGGCGCTCATCAAGTTGCCGAGGGTGTAACCTTGGAACATTCCGCCGATCGTACCAACATACCAGTGAACATCTTGCATCGCGCCTTCGCTGTCGGTGGCGGGGACAACGCCGAGGTCGGTTCTATAACGTTCGTTCCAGGCTTCGGGGAGGTCTCGCACTGCTAGTTTTCCCTCTACCATTGCCAATTCTAGGTCAAAGCGGATGGCGACGTGGAGGTTGTAGGTTACTTCGTCGGCGTCGGTGCGGATGAGCGATCGCGAGACTTTGTTAATTGCCCGGTAAAATGCGTCAGTGGAGACGTGTCCCAACTGTCGCAAAAATATACCTTGGAGTTGGGGATAGAAACATTCCCAAAAACCGCGGCTGCGCCCGACCAAATTTTCCCAAAGTCGCGATTGACTTTCGTGCACGCCGGAGGAAATGCCGCCTGCAAGCAGCGTTCCCTCAAATTCCGGGGAATTTCCGAGTTCGTAGAGGGCGTGTCCGGCTTCGTGGATGCTGCTGAACAGTGCTTGATCCAAGTGGTCTTCATAGACGCGGGTGGTAATTCGCACGTCGTCTATGGAGAAGTTGGTCATGAACGGGTGCAGGGTGGTGTCTTGCCGTCCCCGTTGGAAGTCGAACCCCATGCGTTCTACAACTTTACGGGTGAATTCTAGTTGGTGGGATTCGGGGAAGTCTTGGTGCAAACAGGAGTCGTCGGCGGGAGGTTGCGAGGTGATGGCTTCGACTATCGGCACTAATTCTTGACGCAGTTGGGCGAAAAGCGGGCGCAGCAGGGATACTTTCATGCCGTAGTCGCTACGATCGATCAACGGATCGGCGATGTGTTCGTATCCGGGGAAAAAGTCGGCGTACTGCCTGCTTAATTCTAGGGTTTTTTCGAGATACGGCTCAACGACTGCGAAGTTGTTGGCTGCCCTGGCTGCGGCCCAAGCTTCGTAGCTGTCGGCTTGGTGGCGGCAGAGTGCGGACATGAATGTGGCGGGTACTCTGGCGGCGCGATCGTAGTCTCTGCGGGCTATGCGGATCAGGCTGGCTGCGGTGGAGTCGTAGGGGAGGGTTTGTTCGTAGAAACGCAAGTCTTCTAGGAGTTCACCTATTTTTGGATCTGTAAATTTTTCGTGGGATATTTGTTTGAGAGTAGCCAACTGGCGGCCTCTGGCATTTGCACCTTTGGCCGGCATATAAGTTGATTGATCCCAATGCAGCAAGGACGAGGCTGATTCGATGTCCGTAACTTCTCTGAGGTGGGCTGCCAGTTGAGCGAATTTTGCTTGAGTTTTATCTAGGGTTTGCATGATTGGGGTTTATGGTGCTGTTTTACCTACAAAGGTTGCAGTGCGGCATCCGTCTCCATCAATCATAGCTACCCTGAAATCAAGCTAAAAACCGCACTTCTTCCCGTATTGTACGCAATTTAGAGTCATTTTTGCATAATTTCCGGTATTTATGCGGATTGAGTTCGATCGCCTTGGATAAGTTTTCGATCGCCAGCCCGATGCTTGTGGCTACAAGTTCCTGGCTGTTTGTGAGCTCGCCTGCTTCTTTTTCCAGCGCGTAAATGCAAGCTTTTTGATAGTACAGGTTGGGCTCGTCGGGTTTGAGTGCGATGATTTTATCGTAGGAGGCGATCGCTTCTGTAAATCGTTGGATTTTTTTGAGGGCGACGGCGCGGTTGTACCAGGCTTCGGTGTTGTCTGGCTGCAACTCTACGGTTTTGTCCCAAGAGGCTATTGCTTCTTCAAAGCGTTGTAAGTTGGCGAAGGCTAAGCCGCGGTTGTAAAAGGTTTCGCTGTCGTTGGGCTTGAGTGCGAGGGCTTTGTCCCAGGATGCGATCGCTTCTTCAAATTGTCCCATTTGTGCGATCGCCCTGCCACGTTTGTTCCACGCTTCGGCGGAATTCGGCCGCAGTTGCAGGGTTTTGTCGTAGGAGGCGACGGCTTCCGGGTAGAGTTTTTCATCGGCTAGGGCTAAGCCGCGGTTGTACCAGGCTTGATGCAAGTCTGGTTTGAGTTCGATCGCTTTGTCGAAGGAGGCGATCGCCGCTGTATTTTGGTCGGATTTTCTCAGGGCAAATGCTTTGTTGTACCAAGCTTCGCAGTAGTCTGGTTTGATGGCTATAGCTTTCTCGTAGGAGGAGATCGCTTCTGATAATTTTTCTAAGCTAACGAGGGTGTTGCCGCGGTTCGTCCAAGCTTCCGGGTAGCTGGGATTGAGTTGGATCGCCTTTTCGTAGGATGCGATCGCTTCTGAGAGTCTGTTGAGCTTCCGCAAAACGTTGGCGCGATTATACCACGCTTCGGGATTGTTTGGTTTGATTTTTATGGATTTGTTGTAGGCTGCGATCGCTTCTTCTAGCTGGCCCAATTTTTTGAGGGCTACGCCTTGGTTGTACCAGGCTTCATAAAATTTTGGTTCAAGTTCGATCGCTTCTTCCCAAGATTCGATCGCAGCTTGGAATCGTCCCATTGCTTCTAGGGCGTTGCCGCGTTCGTACAAGGTTTGAGCCTTTTGGGTGTTGACTGCTATGGATTTTTCCCCTGAGTCGATCGGCTTTTCTATGCTGGCTAATTTTTGCAAGGGGTTTCACCTCATTATTTTCTGTCTAATTGATTCTTTTCTTTTTTATATGCGATCTTTTTCGCCTTTGAGTGCTTTCGATCGCGACTATTTGGTTATTTATGGCAATTTTACAGGGATTTGGGGACTTTTTCAATTTTTTTCATTGTAATGCTAGAGCTGGGATTGGTAGGTATAGATTAATACTATTTTTTTGAGCTGACCGAAACCATCCAGGATGCAAGCCCCCGAATTTATCCGTGGGCTCAATGCTTCAATTCTAAAATCTAAAATCTAAAATCTAAACTCGATTGACTGCGTAGAAAAGAGGAAAGGGCGATCGTACTGAGGTGTGAGAAACCTCATCCAATATCTAACAGGACTTACACATCAACCCTATTGGTAGTGCATTGCGGCCCTTATTGCTACGGGTAGTGTAAAAATCTGTAGTTTAGACTAAAAAATGAGCGCAGCTAAAAGTAGCCACCTTTGAATCTCAGGCAAGCTGTTGCTCAAAAAC
>NZ_JAUBPT010000271.1:0-5666 GCF_036700905.1 Microcoleus sp. S13_C3
CTCAAAGAGGACTAATGAATTATTCAGTCCTCTTTGAGAGGACTTTCGCTATAAGCCCCGTGGAATTCATTCCCTGGCGGACTGCCGGGTGGGCGGGAAGACTGGCGGACAAAAAGCTTAAGTTAACACGACGAAAGGCACTGGCGGTGTCCTGGCTGTGGGTAAGATTAATTCCGATGCTACCGGATTTGAGATGAAACGCAGGAATCGCAAAAGTTGCGGCTGTTTTACATTCTGTTACACGGTCAGGTTTATTTGCACCTACCGACTGATTGGCTAATCATTTTTTCTGAGCACTAATCTCATCGCAGAGGTGTTTCTCGCTTTCCTCAGCATTATTCTGCAAATAGTCGTGCAGCCAATCGCAGCCTTGCACCAGCATTTCATCTAAACTTCTGATTTGCCACAACCTTGCTGTATTGTCCTCTGAGCCGGTAGCAATGTAGCCGTCGGGACTAAAACTGACACTCAATATCCCCTAGCATAACGCAAGCTAGCATAATTGCAACGCACTATAGTCAAAGAAAACTTTCCTTGAAAGCGGGCGATCGTCCGTACCAATGTAGAGAGCGATCGCTCATTTTCTGCTGCAAGATATTCGGCTCGATTTGAGTTTACCATAATCTTAATAATTTTGCTGCTGCCACCGCTTAAATTTGTCAGTTTCCATCAACAGCGGATTCAACGCAAACCAATTTCCTTGAGTGTCTGCATATTCAAAAACCCACAGGTTTCGCAGCAAATCTTGGTATTCTTTATCTCCATTAATGCTTTGTTCTTTCACCACCTTAAAGAGTAATTCCCACCGATCATTATCAATGCCATTCTTCAGAGTGTCGCGGGAACTGCGAATCACTGATTTCAAAACATTTTGCGAAATTGGAGGGTCATCTTGCTGCAAGCAACCAAACAGCATCCCCATCAAGTTTCGCAGATGACCTCCGCTGACACGACACAATTCATCTAAAGTTTCAGGACTGTCAAAAACTTCGCCAATTAATGTGATATATTTCTCTGGCGGCATATCCGGGAAAGCCCGCGACATCACCATGCGCCGCAGCAAATTCATCCCCTCAACACATTCGCTGCCGTCTCTATTTTTTACTGGTACCATCGGCAAAACTTTCGGGTCAACTCCCCCTCCCAATCGATTTTTCAAAATTTCGCTTTCATTGCCAAAAATCAATCCCAGCGGCAGGGTATAAACTAAATGGCAATTCAGTTGCCGCAACTGATCGCCCCGGTCAATAAAGATATATTCTGGCAACAATCGCCCCGCTGCATTGGGTCGAAAAACTATCCTGTCTAAGTTGTCAACAATCACCACCAATCCTTTTTTACCGCGCTGCTTTAGCTGATTAATGGCTACATCAATAATTTCTTGATTAATCAGTTCTAACATTTTATTAGCTTGCGGTTCCATGTACTGTCTCAGTTTAGATCGCAAGTCGGGATTACTTTTGGTTTTGGCAGTAATTTTGGCGATGCATAAAGGCAGAGAAACTTCGAGATTTCCGTCTGTATTGCCCTTATATTTGCTGCCAAAAAGTTCTCCTTCTGCTTCTAAAGTCACAGGGGTTTGTAAAAAATCCCAACTATTTTTTAAGAATTCTTTAAAGCGCTGGGTCTGCAAGGAAATTTTGCCCTCTTCCAAGCTTTGCGTGACTCGCCGCGCGATCGCTAACATGATATCTGTCAAATCGAGATCCATTTCATCGAGGTCTTGTGTTGACTCGAAGTAAACTACATGAAATCCCTCATCTGTCAACTCTTTTTCCAGTCGCGACAATTCAGTAGACTTGCCACAACCAATATGTCCGGTAAACAATTGGCAAGTCGGTTTATCTCGTGCCAGACGGGTAATTGTTCGTTTGAGTATGTCAATAATTTTCCCGCCGCGCACCTTAGCAAAATCAATGTATAGCAATCCTCGCATCAGTTTCAATAACTGGTTAACTGGTTCCCAAGCTTTGCCTGGGAACCGATGTCACTCTTGCTCTGCCTCGGCTGCGCCAATGGAGGCAGAGCCTCCGGATATGCGTTACCAGGCTCTTCCTGGTAACGAGTATAATCATTTAGGATTGCTATAGTAGCGAATATCTTCTGAATTTCCCAAGATGAGGGATCGACTGGGGTTGCAGGCATCGCAGAATCGATCGAAATCTAGGTTCATAAAATTTTTAACTAATGATGATATAGAGTGCGATCGAGCGTGATTTCTGTAGGGGCGGGTTCACCAACAATACCTGCCAATAATTAAAAATCTCAAAAACCCGCCCCCACCCCACTAGATAGACATATATATTTCGATCGCTTCCGGTTCGCTAAAAAGTCGGGGCGGGTTTATTGGTTCTCTAGTGTTAGATCGGAGACTAAGGCGAACCCACCCCTACAGGAATTATGTCTATTTTACCGGAGATGATTAGATAAATAACGAATGACAAATGACTAATGACTCTCACTTTTGCTGCCAATATTGGTAGGCGGCATAGGCCAAGGTGACAGCGCCGGTGACGATGGCTGCTTCATCGACCTCAAATTGCGGGTGATGGAGGGGATAGTTCGGTTTGTCAGTCAGTCCCACTCCTAAGCGAAACATGGTTCCCGGTGCGTGTTCTAAGTACATCGAAAAATCTTCGGCGCCGAGGGATGGTTCTGGTAAAATCTGGACGCGCGATCGACCTAAAGCTTCTAAAGCCGCACTTTCGACTAATTGCGTGAGTTTTGGGTCGTTTTGGACTCCGGGCACCCCGCGCTTGTAGGTGAGTTCGTACTTAGCGCCGTAAGTCGCGCAAACGCTGGAGACAATTTGTTCGATCCAAGCAGGCAGGTTTTCGTGGGTTTCCGGATGCAGCGATCGCACGGTTCCCAATAATTTTACTCGATCGGCAATTACGTTCGGCGCTCGTCCGCCGTTAATTTGCCCGATCGTCAAAACCAGTGGCCTCAAAGGATTTTGCGTGCGGCTAATTGCCTGCTGCAAAGTGGTAATTATCTGAGAAGCAATCCAAATTGCGTCGATCGCCTCGTGGGGACGCGCACCGTGGCCGGATTCGCCCATCACAATCAATTCTATGTCATCTGCCGCCGCCGTCAGGGCCCCGTGGCGGATACCGACGCAACCGCCGGGAATCGTCGGGAAAACGTGCACTCCGAGGATGCCGTCAACATCTTGCATCGCCCCATCTTTAATCATCCATTGAGCACCTTGGGCAATCTCTTCCGCCGGCTGAAACAAGAAGCGGACGTTACCGGGCAATTTTTCCCCTAGCTGAGACAATATCATGGCTGCGCCCAAACCGACGGTGGTGTGGATGTCGTGGCCGCAGGCGTGCATCACTCCCTCGTTGCGGGAGGCAAATTCTAAGTTTGTGCGTTCTTGAATCGGCAAAGCGTCCATATCGGTGCGAATTGCCAGCCACCGGGACTCGCTGCTGTTGCCTTTGAGTTCGCCGAGCACTCCTGTTTTGCCGATTCCTTCGATGGCGCGGACTCCGCTGGATGCGAGAACTCCGGCTACGTAGGCGGCGGTTTGATATTCTTGGCCGCTGAGTTCGGGGTGGGAGTGGATGTGGCGGCGTATTTCGATTAAGCGGGGTGCTAGGGTGGCGGCTAATTCTTTGATGCGGGGAAGCATGAATTTAGTTGGGGAGTGCGGTACAAGTTGTAGTCAACTAGGTTAACGCATATGTTTGGGGGTGAACAGGGTTATAAGGGGCTAAAGTGCGATCGGGCTTTTAGATGGCAATGCTATTTTGTTTGTGAATAAGATTTTTTTAACCGCAGAGGGCGCAGAGGACACAGAGAAAAGAGAGAAGAGAGAGTTTGGTTGAAACCAGGAATAAACGTCTAGATTCTAGGATCAAAGGCTGATTTTTAGTTGATAATATCATGTCTGGTCGAGCAACCGCGATTTTTGTCGGGGCGGGTTCACCAACAATACCTGTTAATAATTGACCATCTCAAAAACCCGCCCCGACCGGGATATTATGGTTGATCGATAGGACATGATATTTCTGGTTGTGATATCATCAAGGAGTAATTTTATTAAAATTATTTTTTATGATTAGCTTTGGATTATGGAATGTAATAATTCTAATTACAGTCGCTTTGTTTTTCAAATTTAATTGGCGATTAGATAGCGAAAAAACAGCAGAACCGGATTCTTTGTTTTTAAAAGATCCTTCGATTCACAGGTTGACTCTGTTTTTTCGTCAACCTATCGTTAACTTTATTTTGCAAGCAGTTATTGTATTAGTTCTCACCCGATTTCTCTGTTATACCGGTTGGTTGGTTTACAATCTGACTAATCGACCCGATCCGCCTTACTGGGATTTTAAGTGGTTTTATGTAGCGAGTAGATTAGCCCATCAGCATTTGAGTCCCTTTAATGTGGAGGTGTTTAACATCGGTTTCTGTAGCATCACTAAAGTGTGTGGGTTTATTCCATCTTTTGTTTATCCACCTAATATCATTCCTCCGCTGTGGTTTTTGGGCTATTTCTCGATGAAGACTGCATTTACAATCTGGACTTGGCTGCATCTTATTGCCACAGGTTTTGTTTTATGGGGAGCGAATATTTTGTTGGAGTCCCACTCACGAGCTTTTCGGACTATTTGTAGTATATCAGTTGCATTCCTCTACGGTTTTGTCTTCGATCTTCAAGTTGGCAATGTGGCAACTTTTATTGCGGTTCTGCTGTTAGGGATGTTTATTTATGCTAGGAGAAATCAGGATGTAATTGCAGGAGTTTTATTAGGAGTTGCTCTTTTTAAACCAACTTTAGTTATATTGTTTATTCCTTATTTTTTAATCAAAAGACGGTTTCCGCTAGTTTTTATATCAATAGTCACGGTAACTTTTTTGGCAGTTATGGGTCTAGCTGTAACGGGCAATTCTTTAGCAGGATTTATACAGGATGCGACTCGTGGATTTCCACTCTGGCTCAACGATCCATCGAATAATGCTTATATTTCTATGAGTCGCCTTGATTTAAGGGTTATGGGGCCGAGATTTTTCCCCGATAGTCCCTTCGTGGCGAAGCTATTTTCTGACTTGATTATTCTGGTGCTAGTTGGTTTAGTGAGTTGGTATTTTTACAAAAAACAATCTCGCAATGCTTGGTCAAAAAAGGTTGACTTATCTGAAATGGTGCTAATTTCTACTTTGAGTATTGCTATCAACTATTCTCAGCCCACCAGTTCTGTGATGTTAGCACCGGCGGTGGTTTTTTTGCTGAATGATTTATGTTTTCAGATTAAAAATTGTGCCTTCTCTAGGCAAAGAATGTCGGTTTGGTTATTGGGGGCGGGCTGTGTCATGGTGCAAACCGCTGTGATTCATGGCGGGCTGTTGGTGTTTCTAGGAAAGCGGTGGAACTGGAAGGGGGGGGAATTGCCTTATTTGTTTAAAGTAACTATTTTTTCACTACCGAGTTATGCGATTTTAGGCCTTACGTTAAGTGTTTTAGTCTTAGCGATTACATCTCTTCGTCAAAAACAGGTTGCTGAATTTGACCAACCGAGCTGAAGCAGGAAGTAGACATTTCTCTCTTCTCTTCCTCTGTGCTCTCTGCGTCCTCTGCGGTTAAATCCCACACTCCGCACTTCAATAACACTACATAGTATAGTACATTGCTAGGCCCGAATGAATAAGTAAAAATACTT
>NZ_JAUBPT010000272.1:0-5624 GCF_036700905.1 Microcoleus sp. S13_C3
AAACAAAATGGTACACCGCATATTTGTCTATAAGTGTATCATTTTGTCTATTTATTCGCTACCTAGGGACTAGCTCTGGCATCCCAATGTCACATAACAGCAGATCCGGGACAGATTGATTCAGGAGAGTCAACGCCTGTGCAGCCGAAGCGGCTGTGGCAACTTGTGCGCCAGATTGCATCAGGGTGAATGCTGCCAACTCCCGCATATCTGCATCGTCGTCCACAACCAAGACATGAACACCTGCTAAGTCTGCCGCACTTTCTGGGTGCCTGTCATCAGAAGAGGATTCCGGTTCTACGAGGTTTAACGGTAGCCGGATGGTAAATGTAGCCCCTAAGTTCTGTCCTAAGCTGTCTGCTTGAACGGTTCCTCCATGCAGTTCGGTAAAATGACGGACGATCGCCAGCCCCAATCCCAATCCGCCAAATTGTCGAGTCGTTGTGCCATCTTCTTGACCGAGAAAATGGGATGCAAGCCCCGTCCTTTTAGGACGGCTTTATGCTATAGTTTAATTGGTTGAAATCCCCACCTAAGATTGCAGCGATATATACTCATCTTGAGTTGAAACCGGGACTGATCCAGTAATAGGGAAAGACTGAAGGGCAATGGTTAAAATCCAACCTGGAAGCAAAACAAAGTATTGTTAATGTTTTTTAAACAAAACGATACATATAGTCGGGATAGGGCATTGCCACGACTTAAAATGAACATGGAGGCGCTCGTAAGACTACTTCGGTAGCATTGGTCGATGAAGTGTTAAGAATCCTCTCGCCTTTAGGCAGGGGAGTATGTCAACAAAGCAAGGCATCGGTCTGCATATCCCAGTCCCACGTTCCCATGCGTCCGACCTTCAGCGCGAGTTGCAGATGAGCTTCACTTTCTCGCAATTCCTCTTCTGCCCGCGATCGCTCCACGGCTAGCCAGGTTTTTTCAGCAATTCGCTCCATCAGTACCACCTCTTCCTCTGTCCAGCGTCGGGGAGCCACATGGTGCAACACAAACAATGCGACAAATTTTCCTTCTTTCACCAAGGGAACACACAGAAGAGATTTGGTTTGAATTGCATCAAAGGCAGCAGCCCCCGCTCCGGCAGTGCGAGGATCGGCATCAACATCGTCCACGACGATTGTTCCGCCCTGCTTTAATTCAGCAATGAGTTCAGGGCCAAACGAATCCAGGTGATGTTTACCCACCATGCTGATTACACCATTGCAATAATCGCGATCGACGATGACGTATTCCTGCGTTGGGTTAATTTCACCGTAGGTACAGCGAGTGACATTGAAGTGCTCTCCTGCGGAGCTAACCACCCGCCACATAATTTCCTTCGAGTCTTGAAGGGCACGAATCGCGTCATTCAATTCGATTAGGAATTGCTGAATTTCTTCTTTCTGCTGGAGGTTCTTGAGCAGTTGTTCAATTTGTTGCCTGGCCCGCACCTGGGCTGTCACTTCAATGTTATAAATCAACACACCCTGAATGGTTCCCTCAGCATCCCGCCAAGCCGCAAAGATGCAGTGGAAAAATGCTTCTTCCAACACTCCATCGCCGTTCCGGTCCCAGTAAGTAGGCGATTCATTCACACTGAACGTTTCTCCCGTCCGGTAAACGCGATCGAGCGCTTCAAAGTAAATTTGTCCCTCTAGTTCCGGGAAAACATCCCGCATTGATTTCCCGATCATGTCTGGATTGCGCCCAGTCCCTTGCAGATAGGTTGGATTGGCAAATTCATACACAAGATCGGCACTTTTAACAATGGCAATCATGGCAGGCAATTGCATCAGGATGTCATGCAACCGCTGGCGTTCGGTTTCGGCTTCGAGTCTGGCAGATTGTTCTCGTTTTAAAAGGCGATCGCGCTCTGCTTCGATCTGTTTGCGTTCGGTGATGTCAACCGAAACGCCAACCATGCGAACTCCCTGTCCGGTTTCATCCAGATAAACTCGCCCCTGACTGTTGATCCAGCGCACAACTCCGTCGGGAGTAATTACCCGGTACTCCTGCACGTAGGACTGTTGTCCAGCAATTGCCCCTTGAGCCGCTTGGATCACCCGTTGTCGATCGTCTGGATGAATGAGTGCAAAAAAGTCTTCTCCGGTGCCTTCGTGAAAACCCCAAACGTCTAGAGCATTAGCAGAACACACTACCTGATTGGTCGGCAAATCCATATCCCAGACCACCATCTGAGCCGCCGTTAATGCCAATTGCAGGCGTTCTTGGCTCTCTCGTAATGACTGTTCAACTTGTTTGTAATCCGTCAAATCTTGGAAGATAACAACGGCTGCAACAATCTGCCCCTGCTTATCTAAAATCGGTGCTGAGTTGGCGTTAATGAAAATGCGGCTACCATCATCTCGATGAATTTCCATCTCCTCGTTGGTAACGACTTCACCGGTTTTTAGCGATCGCGCTAATGGATACTCATGAGGGGCATAGAACTGACCATCTAAGCGAAAGATTTCACATGGAATAATTGGTGCATATTCCTCAAGCTCAAGCGATGGTTCGTAGCCATACCCAACAATCTGCTTGGCTTGTTCGTTGGCCAGAACCAACTTACCAGATGCTGCATCGGCAATCATTACTCCAGCAGGCATTTGTCGTAAGACGGCTTCAAATCTGGCGCGTTCAATTTCAAGCTCGTGCAATAACCGTTCTCGTTCTGCCTCTGCTTGCTTGCGTTCTGTAATATCGCGAAAATAAACTGCTACTCCTGCACTCCAGGGATAGGCCTTCGCCTCTATCCAACGCTGGACTGATTCCCCAAATTCTTCCCAGGAAACAGGGACTTGTTCCGTCATTGCCCGATGTAGTTCTCGATAGGGAATTGCACCAACCAGCTCAGGAAAAACCTCATTCCAAACGTGCTTTCCTAGTAGATTTTCTGGTGTTTTGTGCAGGATTTGAGCCGCCGCCCGATTCACGTAGGTGTAGCGCCAGTCGCGATCGAAGGCGACAAAAGCATCCGTAATGCTTTCCAGAATCGTTGCTACATTGCCCTCAGTTTCTTGGGTACAGAACAACTGTTCGCCCTCCAGAGTGCGGGCAAAGCGTTCAATGACTTCAGAGCGAGAAATTCCTCGCCTGTGAGCCTCTTTATCGAGCGATCGCCATGCTGTATTAGTCAGAGATACGCTGACTCGTTGTTTCATCTCCAAGTTCCAATTGCTAACAAACTTGCCTGTGGCGTCGCGCTTCATGAAGATTCATCCGTAGGCATACACGGTCTCCTCCATTGAACCTGAGTTACTCACTCAGGAGAATCTGCCTTAAGATAGATGCTTTGGCGAGAGGGAAGATAGGGAAGAATGACATCAATAAATATTGCGCTGTACTGCCTCCTGAATTTCCCTTTGCACTCGTAGACATAGAGGTGGGCTAGACGGGAGAATCCCACGGCTTTAACGTAGTGCAGCCGTGGCATTCTCTAATAAGTTTCCTCACGGATGCGGATAGTTCCTACGACAATCTGGCTAGCGTTCCTTGAGCACCAAACTCATGCAAACTACGCAACTGGTCACCCACAGCCTCGACGAAACGCGGCGACTCTCCTAAATCTCCAAAAATTTCAGATAAGCTGAGTAATGGTCTGGGATCTAATTCACTCAAACTGGCGCGTTGAGTGAGGATGTCTGCTAATGGGTCATCAATGGGAATAGGTTGCCCTTGTTCATCATGACTATTGATGTATCGACACCAAGCAGCAATCGTCAAACTTAGGTAATCGATCGCACCTCCAAGTTGTAATTTATCGCGGATCGAACCCAAAACAAACTTAGGAATTTTTGCCGATCCATTCAGGCAAAGGCGTGGAAGCTGATCGCGAATTTTGGGATTGGAAAACCGTTCAATTAAAGTTTTTTTATAATCGTCTAAATCAATCCCCGGAACGGGTTGAAGCGTTGGTGTCACCTCATCCATCAGGTTAGCAACTGCTTGCACAAATAAGGGATCAGCCATGACTTCATAAACGTAGTTATAACCTGCCAGAGAGCCGAGATAGCCAATCAGCATATGGCTGGCATTGAGCAGCCGAATTTTCATCATTTCATAGGGATGAACATCCTTAGTCATCTGTACGCCAAGGGATTCCCAATCGGGTCTGCCTGCACAAAAGGTATCTTCGATTACCCACTGGGTGAAAGGTTCCGCGACGCATGGAAAGGCATCATCAATACCAAACTGTTGGGCGACCATTTTGATATCTGCTGGGGTTGTCAGCGGAGTAATGCGATCGACCATGCAGTTGGGAAAGGCAACGTGTTCAGCAATCCAACTTCCTAAATCCCGATCGCGCATTTGGGCAAATGTCGTTAGCATTTTCCGCACCATATTGCCGTTGCCCTGGATATTGTCGCAGGACAAGACTGTAAAGGGTGCCAACCCCTGTTTACGCCGCTTGGAGAGTGCGGCTGTCAAAAAACCGTATGTCCCAATTGGTTGGTCAGGATGTTGCAAATCGTGCTGCATCGTCGGGTGGTTTACATCGAAATTGCCACTTCCTTCAATGTAGTAGTAGCCGCTTTCAGTGATGGTTAGAGTAACAATTCGGCATTGGGGATCTGCTAATGCTTCAATAACTGCTTGACGGTTGTCTGGTGCAAACAGGTATCGAGTAATTGAACCAATGATCCGAGCGCGATCGCACTCAGGCGATTGCTCAACTAAGGTATACAAACAATCTTGGGACAGAAGGGCATCCCGTATTCGCCTGTCATAGTCATTGTCAAGCAATCCAACCCCACAAATTCCCCAGTCACTACCAGGATTCTGATGGAAATAATCATCGAGATAGAGCGCTTGGTGCGATCGATGAAATCCACCAACCCCAATATGCACAATTCCATTAGTAATTTGATGGCGATCGTACTTGGGTACGCGAACGTTTCCAGGTAAAAGAGACAGGGATGCTTGATTCAGCTTGATTGTTGAGCTTGTACTGGTATTGCTGTTCATTTTATTTATACTAGGTGGTGACGACGGCTTTTTAAAACTGCTTCACCCTGTAAGTCAAACAGATGGCTCATATCGCCGCTAATGTGAATAGGAACAATATCGCGCAACTGGCTGGAATTATCTCCGTCTGTTTGCACGACTCCGTAAGGAATCTGAAAATATGCGGAAAGATTCCGCATATTCAGCTTAAGCCGCGTATTCTGCAGAAAGAATCTGCTTAAGTAGTAAACTTGGGGTGTTATGCCGAATCATTCTGCCTATCTACCCACTATGGGATCTTAAGCGGAAAGTTTCAGTCAATTATATAGTTAGGCGAGCGATTTCTGCTTTGATTTTTAATTCAATATCAACATATCGGTTAAATAGCTGGCAAAAGTATAGTCATTTATAGACATGGGAGGCTTCAAGCCCCTCCCCTTTCACTTTTACTTTGAGCGGATTAACCCGCCTCGGCTGAACTACGCAGCTCCCTATCCCATTGCTGAACGCATTTGGGATTGCTTTTCTGAGAATGTTGTACGAAGCATTCACGTCAGAATTAATTAATTGACCCGTCGATGTTTTGTACAAACCACGCTTAATCCGTTGGCCAGTAAACACAGGCTCTTTTTCTGTTTTACCGTAAACAGGAATTGGATCTAAACCCAGAAAGTTGGAGCGGGACG
>NZ_JAUBPT010000273.1:0-5586 GCF_036700905.1 Microcoleus sp. S13_C3
AGGGCATAGGGCATAGGGCATAGGGCATAGGGCATAGGGCATAGGGCATAGGGCATAGGGCATAGGGCATAGGACTCACCCCATACCTCACCACGCTTGAGAACCGCTATATATATGTTCAGCTAGTATTAATATTACAGCTAAGTTGCAACGCCAGATTAAGGAATTTTAATCACGTAAGGTGCACAGTGTGCACCCTACGTTTACGACGATTTGTGGGTCGTGTACACCTACGTTTAGGTTGTAATATTGAGGCCAATCTCTGTGCGGTGAAATTTTAGGCGATCGAGATTTCGGGCGACAAATAAACATCTTGAATGGCGTGGAACAATTTTACGCCTTCTTCAAAAGGACGCTGAAAAGTTTTGCGGCCGGAAATTAAGCCGCAGCCGCCAGCGCGCTTGTTGATTACCGCCGTGCGAATTGCTTCTGCAAAATCGCTTTTCCCGGAAGCACCGCCGGAGTTAATTAAACCCATCCTTCCCGCATAACAGTTGAGCACTTGATAGCGAGTTAGATCGATCGGGTGATCCGTTGTTAAATCCGAATAAACGCGCTTGTCGGTTTTGCCGTAACTGTGACCGCTAGCTTTAGCAACAGCTTCGTAACCGTTGTTGCATTCGGGCAATTTCTGCTTGATAATGTCAGCTTGAATTGTCACTCCCAAGTGATTTGCTTGCCCGGTTAAATCTGCTGCAACGTGATAATCTTTGTCTTGTTTAAAGATATCGTTGCGGAGATAGCACCACAGAATTGTCGCCATTCCGTATTCGTGAGCCTGTGCAAAAGCTTGACTAACTTCTTGGATTTGCCGCGTCGATTCCGGGGAACCAAAATAAATTGTTGCTCCGACTGCAACTGCTCCCAAATTCCACGCTTGTTCAACTGAAGCAAACATTATTTGGTCGTATTGATTGGGATAAGTTAGCAATTCGTTGTGATTGAGCTTGACAATAAAAGGGATTTTATGCGCGTACTTGCGAGATACGCTTCCCAAAACTCCCAGGGTTGTCGCGACAGCATTGCAGCCAGCCGAAATTGCTAATTTAATGATGTTTTCGCTGTCAAAATAAATGGGATTCGGTGCAAAAGAAGCGGCCGCTGAGTGTTCGATTCCTTGGTCTACTGGCAGGATGGATAAATAGCCGGTATTTGCCAAGCGTCCGCTAGAATAGAGTTGCTGAAGCGATCGCAAAACTTGAGGAGATCGATCGGTTTGAGCAAAAATGCGATCGACCCAATCCGGCCCCGGCAGGTGCAACAAATCTTTAGAAACTTTTGCTTGATGGGTGAGCAAGTCTTCGGCTTCGTCGCCCAGCCA
The DNA here is from genome assembly GCF_036700905.1 of Microcoleus sp. S13_C3. Taxonomy (NCBI): domain Bacteria; kingdom Bacillati; phylum Cyanobacteriota; class Cyanophyceae; order Oscillatoriales; family Microcoleaceae; genus Microcoleus; species Microcoleus sp. S13_C3. The sequence continues at coordinate 1,322 of NZ_JAUBPT010000273.1, forward strand.
AGACTCGATGGAACTGGGAACTGATAGTGTAGCTGTCATACAGATTGCCCTCTCAATTTCTATTACAGGCTGTTGATTGCAGACATTAACCTTGCTGATATTGTAACGAAAAAATCATATTTTCCATCCCCTCAACGATAGACCCAGTTTTTAACAAGTTAGCGACAACAGCAGCTAGGACGCGCTACTCTATAATAAGCTGGCAGTTCAGCCGGATCGGCGCTGCCAGCGATCGCCGCTCGACTCACAACTTTGCCATCACAATGTCAAATACTTACTTCGATTCTGAAAACGCTCACAAATCCTTCGAGATGCCCGGTGCTCGGCCGCATTACAACCCGGATCGCCCCGGTCAAGTAGAACACATTTTCCTCGACTTAGTGCTGAATATTCCCAAACAAAGCTTTCGGGGCACTTGCAGCATCCGCATCAATCCAGTCCGCAGCGGTATTGACAAATTAACCTTAGATGCGGTAAACCTCAACATTGAATCGGTAAAAGTTGGCGAAACCGAGCAAAATTTCGACACCGACGGCGAAGTGCTGCAAATTCAACTGCACGAACCAACAGAAGCTTACCAACCAATTACTATTGCGATCGACTACTCGGTCGAAAAACCCCAACGCGGCCTTTATTTCGTCGGCCCGGACAAAAACTATCCAGACAAACCAACACAAGTTTGGACTCAAGGCGAAGACGAAGATTCCCGCTTCTGGTTTCCCTGTTTCGACTATCCCGGACAGTTGGCAACTTCCGAAATTCGAGTGCGAGTTCCCAGGCCACTTTTTGCCATCTCCAACGGTGAATTAATTAGCACAAAAAACGACGGAGACGAGAAAATTTATCACTGGTCGCAAACCCAGGTACACCCGACGTACTTAATGACCTTAGCAGTCGGAGATTTTGCCGAAATTAAAGACGAATGGAACGGCAAACCAGTTAATTATTACGTGGAAAGAAGCCGCGAAGCAGACGCTAAGCGCAGCATGGGAAAAACGCCTCAAATGATTGAATTTTTTTCTAAAGCATTTGGCTATCCTTATCCTTTTCCCAAATACGCTCAAGTCTGCGTCGATGATTTCATCTTCGGCGGTATGGAAAATACTTCGACAACTTTGCTAACAGATAGGTGCTTGTTAGACGAACGCGCCAGCCTCGACAATCGAGGTACTGAAAGCTTAGTTGCCCACGAATTGGCTCACCAGTGGTTCGGCGATTTAGTAGTAATTAAACATTGGTCTCATGCTTGGCTGAAAGAAGGCATGGCTTCTTATTCCGAGGTGCTGTGGACTGATAAAGAATATGGCAAAGAAGACGCGGCTTACTATATGTTAAATGAAGCCCGCAGTTATTTAGCAGAAGACAGTTCCCGCTACCGCCGCCCGATGGTTACTCACGTTTACCGCGAAGCCATTGAATTGTACGATCGCCATTTGTACGAAAAAGGCGCTTGCGTTTATCACATGATTCGTGCCGAGTTGGGTGACGAATTATTTTACAAAGCAATTCACACTTTTGTGCGGGATAATGCTCACAAAACTGTAGAAACGATCGATTTGCTCAGGGCGATAGAAAAGGCTACCGGTCGCAATCTCATGTTTTTGTTTGACCAGTACGTTTATCGTGGCGGCCATCCAGATTATAAGGTTGCTTATTCCTGGGATGGTGACAGCAAATTAGCAAAAGTGACTGTTACCCAAACTCAGGTAAAAGACAGCAAAAATGGCAACGGCAACAGCAAAGATGTATTCGATCTGAAAATTCCGATCGGGTTCGGTTACAAGCCGGAAAAAGAGGCAGACGATGACAGTTATGCACGTTCAACCGCGAACCTAAAAACTTTCACAGTTCGAGTGTACGAACGCGAGCAAAGCTTCTATTTCCCTCTCGAAGAGAAGCCTGCATTTATCAGTTTTGATGTCGGCAATAAATACTTAAAAACTGTTGTGTTAGAGTATGGAGTTGCGGAACTAAAAGCTCAGTTGCAGTTCGATCCAGACCCGGTTTCGCGGATTTACGCTGCCCAAGCTTTGGCGAAGAAGGGAGGGCTGGAAGCGGTGAAAACGCTGTCAGAAGTTCTCAAGAAAGAGCCGTTCTGGGCAGTACGGGCAGAAGTTGCCGGTCAGTTAGTTGAAATTAAACTCGACCAAGTTTTTGAAGGTTTAGTAAGTGGTTTAAAAGATAAAGATGCTCGTGTTCGTCGCGCTGTGGTGAATGCGCTGGGTAAAATCCAAACTCACGAAACTTATAAAGCGCTGAGATCGATCGTCGAAAAAGGCGACGACAGCTATTATGTAGAAGCAGCAGCAGCGACAGCTATGGGCTCCATTGCAGCAGCTAACCCCGACGAAAAACCGACCGACGAACAGGTACTGAAAGAGTTAAAATTGGTGCTGAAAGAGCGTCAGGGGTGGAATGAGGTAGTGCGATCGGGTGCGATCGCCGGTTTGGCGCAGATGAAAACTTCTGAAGATGCGCTGAATTTAATATTGAAATACACAGCCGCCGGTACTCCGCAAGCTTTGCGCTTGGCTGCAATTCGCTCTTTGGGCACAATTTCGACTGGTCAAACGAAGGTCAATTTAGAACGGATTTTGCAGCGATTGGCAGAATTATCTAAAGAGACGTTTTTCTTGACTCAAGTCTCTGTAGTAGTGGGATTAGGACAAATGCAAACTCGCAAAGCCATTCGCATTTTGCGTTCTTTAGCTGACCAAACTCCCGATGGCCGCGTTCGCCGCATGGCTGATGAAGCTGTGCAAAGAGTTCAGAAAAATGCTGGTTCTGATGCAGCGGTAAAGCAGTTGCGGGAGGAATTAGACCAGGTGAAAAAGGAGAATCAAGATTTGAGGAGTCGGATGGAAAATTTGGAGGCTAAGGCGAAGAAAGATTAGGTGTAAAACCCCATACCGGCACAGATCAAGGCAGATATTGGCGATCGGCTTTTATCTGCTTGTCGGTAGAGGATTTCGCGCAGTTATTATAATAATATAATTGTTCATTGGGAGTGCAGGGGAATTTCCTATTTTGAACAGAGGGGAAAAGCCAAATATCTTTATTCTCGACTTTGTTGTCTGAACTGAGGAATTATAGAGAATCAGAAGGCAATTTTTTTAAAATTTGTAAACCTTTGATGAAGTAGTATAGCGGTTCTCAAGCGTGGTAAGGTATGCCCTGTTTGGCCAATGCCCTGTTTGGCCAATGCCCTGTTTGGCCAATGCCCTATGCACGTCGGGTACCTCATGTTACTGAGAAAGGCTATAGCATCTTTTTCACCCAGGAATATTGCATAAATCATGAGTATAAGAACCGCTGTATTGGTAGAGCAATCGGGGGTAATTCCCTATCGTATTCAAGACGGACAAATTGAAGTAATGCTAATTACTTCTTCGGCTAGCAAGCGCTGGGTGATTCCCAAAGGATTAATTGAACCTGACATGACTCCCCAAGATTCGGCCGCCAAGGAAGCTTGGGAAGAAGCAGGTTTGTTGGGTAAAGTGTTCCCGGATTTGCTGGGAACTTACGAGTATCAAAAGTCCGGCTGTACTTGGCTGGTAGGAGTATTTTTAATGGAAGTGCAAGCAGTTCTGGAAATTTGGCCGGAGGCTAGCAAGAGAAAGCGCCAGTGGGTAAGTATTCCTAAAGCAATTAAGCGGGTTAATGAACCGGAACTCAAACTCATTTTTGCGGATTTGCCACAGAGATTCTGGTGAACAATACCCAGAATGCAGACTTATTCAAAAAGTCGGGCTTCTAATTCGTCGCATCCAAAATCAAAATGGCATCTTTAATCCCTAACCACCAAAAAAATTGTTATAGTAGACAAAAAGCTTCTCTATATAAAATGGAAACCTGCAAAGTAGATATCGCGATTTTGACTGTTATTCCGCAGGAACTCGCGGCAGCGAAAGCTGCTCTGGGTATTCAAGATATTTCTAACAACAGAACTAAAACTCAGGATAGCCAGACGATTTATTTACACGGGGAACTTTTTTCAGAACGAACCCAGAGAAATTATCGTGTGGCTTTAGGCTGTATTGGCAGTGCTGGCAACTACAATTCCTCCCAAGCTGCTACGGAAGTTATCCAAACACACGATCCGAAGCTTTTAGTGTTAGTGGGAATCGCAGCAGGTATTAAAGGTAAGGCAAAATTAGGCGAGGTGGTATTCTCAGAACGGGTGCTTGGATCCCACACTCCGCACTTCAATAACACTACATAGTATAGTACATTGCTAGGCCCGAATGAATAAGTAAAAATACTTA
>NZ_JAUBPT010000274.1:0-5510 GCF_036700905.1 Microcoleus sp. S13_C3
TCCATACTTAGAAAGGAGACGACAATTATTTATCAATACACTGTTTGGTTATTTTGTCAATGCGTAAGTCCTAAATTCTTTAATCTCAAATCTATAATAGGATGAGCGTGTAGAGTGAGTCCAGGATTGATACTGCATTCATCTCGATCGCCAATGTTCCCCAAGCGGACGATCGCGCTAAGATGGCGGTGGCAGTCGTTAAAAATTCAGTTGCCAGCGGCAGATTCCGAACTCTTAACAGCACTTTGCCTACTATAGCAATCCTAAATGATTCGTGTAATTCTTGTAGGGGCAATCCGACCCCTACTCCCCGTGGTTGCCCCGATAGATAGGGGGTAGGCACGGGGAGTAGGGGTAGCACTACCCCTACATATTTTTACAAATGATTTAGGATTGCTATAAAACCATCTCAACTTCAAAACCTGCGCTCATCAAGTTGTACTTGACCAATAATTTCTTAATGGTACAAGCCCCCGGATTTATCCGTGGAATCAATCCAACATCCAAAATCCTTGCATCCTCAAGCCCCCGGATTTATCCGTGGTGTCAATCTAAAATCTAAAATCTAAAATCTAAAATCTAAAATCGAATGACCGGAATGTTGTGGGTTCATAATAGTTCTGCTTTACCATGCCAATCAAATATCTGACCGACCAGATTTTAAAAATGTCAGGCAAAGTGCCAATTCGCATCGTCCTTGTTGTGCCTTTTGCCCTCCAGACTTTCGCTGCGGTAGGGTTGACGGGGTGGCTGTCGCTGCGGAACGGGCGCATAGCCGTCAACGATGTTGCCGCACAACTGCGGGCAGAAGTCACATCGCGTATCCAGCAACATATTAATAGTTATATTGAAACGCCACACCAAATCAATCAGCTCAATCTCGATGCCATCCGTCTCGGCATTGTGAACCTGCAGGATAGTGATAGTTTGCAACGCTACTTCTACAAACAAATCAAAATTTTTGATAAAATTAGCTACATTCAATTCGCATCGGAAGAAAAAGATTTTATTGGAGTTGAACGCCTCGACGACGGCAAGTTGCAAGTTCAGATTTCTAATCCATCTACTGGCTATAACTTGCATAGCTACGCGCTGTCCGAGCTCGAGGAACCAACCAAGCTATTCAAAACTACTCTCAACTACGACCCCCGCGTCCGACCTTGGTACATAGCTCCGGTGCGCGCAGGCAAACCGACTTGGAGTAAAATCTATAATTTTTTTGACGCTCCCAAACTAGCGATTACGGCTGCTCAACCAGTTTATGGCGATGATGGTAAACTGATTGGCATCCTGGGTTCTGACTTGGCACTTGCCAAGCTCAATCACTTCTTGGGAACTCTAAAAATTGGGAAATCAGGACAGACTTTTATTGTAGAAAGGTCTGGGCAATTGGTGGCAAATTCTACCCCGGAACCGCCATTTATTGTTAGCAATGGTGTTGCGAAACGGATTGTGGCAACGAGCAGCAAGAATGTTCTCATTCGATCGACCGCCCGCTATTTGACAGAACACTTCGGAGATTTGCACAAAATTGACAGATCTCGCCAGTTAGATTTTACGATCGACGGTCAACGGCAATTTCTACAGGTGACGCCGCTTTTAGACAGCAGGGGCCTCGACTGGTTGATTGTGGTGACGGTTCCTGAAGCCGATTTTATGGAAAGGATTCATGCCAACACTCAGTATACTGTGGTGATGTGTCTGGGTGCTTTGGTGCTGGCAACGGCGATTGGCGCTCTGACTTCTAGGTGGATTGTTGTACCGATTCGGCGTCTGAGCAGGGCTGCGGAGGCTTTGTCCCGGGGAGAATGGGACGGGATGGTGGTAGATTCCCGGTTGATGGCGTCTGTAGATCGGGAGGATGAGGTGGGTGTTCTGGCTCGCTCTTTTAATATGATGGCCGCTCAATTGGAAGAGTCGTTTACTACTCTCGAAGATCGGGTACAATCTGCGATCGCCGACAAAAATGAATTAATTATTTCTCTGAAAAACTCGCAGCAAAAACTGGCTCTCCATCTTCACCAAACTCCTTTGGGAGCGATTGAATGGAATCTAAACTTTGAAGTAGCGGAATGGAATTTGTCAGCGGAAAGAATTTTTGGATACAACCGCTTGGAAGCTATGGGATGCCACGGAGTCGATCTCATAGTTCCTGAAAGTGCTAAGGAGTATGTGAGGCAACTATCTATAACTTTGCTGACTAATACAGGAGGAGTTACCAGCCTTAATGAGAACATCAGAAAAGACGGCAAAATAATTCTGTGCGAGTGGTACAATACGACTTTGGTTGATGCTGACGGCAGCATCATCGGAGTGGCATCGCTGATTCAGGATGTGACTGAATTTCACAGTGCTGTGGAGAAGTTGCGGGCCAGCGAGGAGCGGTTTCGCCAGTTGGCAGAAAATATTCATGAGGTATTTTGGATTAGAGAACCCAATCAAAAGCAGCTAGTTTATGTGAGTCCGGCTTGCGAGAAAATATGGAATGTGAGCTGTCAGAGTTTGCAGTCAGAAGCGGAGGCTTTTTGGGATGCTATTCACCAGGAGGATCTCGATCGCGTCAAGGCTGCTTTTGAGAAACAGGTGCGGGGCGATTATGATGAGGAGTATCGGGTAGTGCGCTCGGACGGTTCAGTTTGCTGGGTGCGCGATCGGGCTTTTCCAGTCCGCAGCCAAACCGGAGAAATTTACCGCATTGTCGGTATTGCTGAAGATATTACCCAGCGAAAATTAGCAGAAGAATTCCAAAAAGTAGCTCAAACTGCTCAAGCAGCAAACCAAGCCAAAAGCGCCTTTTTAGCTAATATGAGCCACGAATTGCGAACTCCCCTCAACGCGATTATTGGTTACAGCGATATGCTCAAAGAAGACGCCGAGGATTTAGGCTGCGAAGATTTTATTCCCGACTTACAAAAAATTCAAACAGCGGGGAAACACTTGCTATCTTTAATTAGCGACATTCTAGATATTTCTAAGATTGAAGCGGGGCGGATGGAACTTTACTTAGAAACTTTCAACCCGGTTAATTTAATTGACGAGGTAGTTTCTACTGTCAAACCCTTGGTAGATAAAAATTCTAATAAGTTTGAAGTTGATTGTGCTGACGACTTGGGAATGATGTATGCGGACATTACCAAAACTCGTCAAATATTGCTCAACCTGCTGAGCAATGCAGCCAAATTTACGGAACATGGCACTATTACTCTCTGCATTGAAAGAGTTAAACATGACAGCTTAACCACTCAAGAAATAGCAGAACCTTCCGACTCAATAATTTTTCGCGTAGCTGATACGGGCATTGGGATTCCCCCCGAACAATTGCAGCATTTATTTCAAGCATTTATGCAGGGCGACGCATCAACTACCCGCAAGTATGGCGGCACGGGTTTGGGATTGACTATTAGCCGTCACTTTTGCGTGATGATGGGTGGTGATATGCAGGTTGAAAGCGAGTTAGGTTGCGGTTCGGTTTTTACTGTGTGCTTGCCGGCGCGCGTTGAATTATTGGTCAGCAGTTAGTCTTGCTATCCGGGACGCAATTGTTATATCATTTCCGGTAACACTCCTTATGATGTTGACTGTTGACTGTTGACTGTTGACGCCGTGAACAGTCAACAGTCAACGCCGTGAACACTGAACTCGAATTTACTATAGCAATCCTAAATGATTTGCGTAATTATTGTAGGGGCAATCCGACCCCTACTCCCCGTGGTTGCCCCGATAAATAGGGGGTAGGCACGGGGAGTAGGGGTAGCACTACCCCCTACAAATTTATCTGAATGATTTAGGATTGCTATATTCCGATGAAGAGTGGATTTGATCTTACACAAGAAACCAGGTTTAGTGACAAAAAACCTACGCTTTTAGATAATTTATGAGCAATAAACCAAGGTGATGATAGGATGCAGCCTCAGTCTTATTCTAGTTAATTCGCCGTTTCTGCCGCCCCAAAAGTTGAGCTGTTAATACGCCACCCACAAAGCCAAAGAAATGCCCTTGCCAGGAAACTCCCGGCTGCGAGGGCAAAACTCCCCAAATTAAACTGCCGTAGAAGAAACCGACAATTAAAGATACCAAAATAGATGTAAAGCTGCGTTCAAAATAGCCCCGTAGCAGCAAGAAGCCGAAGTAACCAAAGATTAATCCGCTGGCACCAATGTGGACGGAATTAGGCGCGCCACTCAGCCAAACTCCGAATCCGCTGACTAGCACAGTGACGGCACTCACGATAAAAAAGTCGCTAATTTCTCGCAGCATTATCAACCAACCCAATGTCACAAAAGGGAGGGTATTGGCGGCTAAGTGAGCAAAACTGCCATGCAGAAAAGGCATCAACAGGATGCCTTGAAGTCCGTCGAGGCTGCGGGGGCGGACTCCGTAGGCATTCAGCCTGCCTCGGAACACGAATACATCGACAATTTCGATAATCCAGAGGAGGGAGACGAAGCCACCGAGAATGGCGGCGTGGCTTTGCAATTCGCGGGCGATAGCTTTGGTTTCTGGGTTACTCATGGGTGGTGAGGGCGGTGATACCGATTATTTCTCATTGTAGGAGTTTCTGGGCGATCGCGAGCAAAGATTGTTGGGTCAAGGTTTCAGGGTTTTTTGCAGCAGAGCTTATTTAGAAATATTATAAGTTTTATTAAAAGTTCCGCATTTTCACGTATAGGATAATTCACCTGGATGCGTCAGAATTGTAATTGAACTACAAAAGGAGACTCAACCCAAGGTTGAAGCTAAAACGTAGAAGACAGAATTTTTACCCTATCCATCAATTGTTGGGCTTGAAATGAGGACACTTTTTAGAGCGCACACCGTCTTTAAAAAAATCAGGAACTACTTTTCTCGCCCTAAGTCATAAATTTAAGAAGTTCAATCCGGTAAAGCAAAACGAGATGCTGTAGATACTGATTGTAGATAATATCGCACAAGCTCTACAGAGAGTTCTTGGCACCTCGTTATAAAAGAGGAAGAGAGCAAAATGAACGTATTTGAGCATACAGTCTCCTACCGAACTCTGCCACATTGGGTAGGATTTGGCAAACAAGAAACCGCCGTTAATGTCGCTACAATTTCTCAACCTTACGGTCAAAAGCCACACTTTGACCCCTTGCATCCGCTAAAACAATGGCTTGATAACACTGCAATTAAAAGTCAAAAGTGGGCTCGGTTTCTGTGTAAGTTTATTCCCAGCCAGTGTCCGTTTGAGCGAGAAGTCAAAATTGGCGATCGCACTTTATTTTCCATTCCGCCACTGTGCAAGTTAAATCCGCTTTACGAGCAAGTGGTTGGGCTGCGCTTTCGAGCTTTGTGTTATTTGGCTGACGAATGTGGCGAAGATGTAACTCCTTATTGTTAATTCTGCAAAAACTTAAGTTTCTCACTGTCATTTCACCCTCCCTTCTCCTTGTTGGGGAGGGTTTTTTTATTTGGATAGGACTTACGCATTGACAAAAAATATCATCTATGTATTCTAGACAATGCCATGACTGAATCGGTTTGCCAAAATA
>NZ_JAUBPT010000275.1:0-5467 GCF_036700905.1 Microcoleus sp. S13_C3
GACTACTGACTACTGACTACTGACTACTGACTACTGACTACTGACTACTGACTACTGACTACTGACTACTGACTAATTAACAAATCGGCCGCTGTCCGGGTTTGACGGCGTGAATGTACTCGCTGCCCGATGTTGGCCATCCCCGCTTATAATAAGCTTCCTCCGGCTTCCCCCAGCCCAACTGCAACAAAATTTCTAGAAAATCCAACTTTTCCCACTTGGAGAGATTGGCCCATTCTGTGCGCTGGGCTATAGCTTCTACATCAATCGGCTCGATCGATCGAAAATCCTTCCCGCTGTTAATGCTTAAATACAAATCCATCCCCGCAGTTACCTGCTGCCAGAATTCCAACATAGAAATCTTAGCTGCCTTCAGCGTAATCAAATCAACCGGTAGAGCTATTAATTCGTCATCCACTGCCGGATAGCGTAGAGTATTGCCTTTAACCGCCATTTCCCGCCAGACAATCCCAGAAACTTGATGTTCCCGCTGGTATTCGTGCACAGCCGCCTTAAAATTTTGATAAGCAGTGAACTTCTGAACTCCCTCAGATTTGAGAAAGCGGTCAATCACGGGGTTGCCTGTAGCAGGAGTTTCAGTCAAATTGAGGCGCCGCCCATGCAAGCAGGCTTGGCGCTCTTCTTCGAGGATTTTAATGAGTTCCGCCGTGCTGTAGACCTTGGACATCTTTATTGAGGCAAAATCAAGATATTGGCTGATATTCGGCTGGTTTTCTCGACTAATCTTCGGTAAAGATAGTTTGGCTGTTCTGGGCAATATTCAGTTTTGCCGTTATTCTAACTTTTCTTGCTGCTTAATTCTAGTGTGAGAGTTTACAGGAGTCGATCCGCGAAATCCCGACAGCCTCGTGAACGAACCTGACGGTCAACGGAGTACCGTTAGACCGCAGGCTTCTTTTTCCTTTTTTGCAAAGGCTTTTTTGAGTGACGAAGTTCCCCCGCCACTTTCACAACTTAGACCAATCTTCTTTATAAGTTTAGCCGAATTTTCATCTCGATCCAAGGATTCTCCACATTGACAAGAGTGCCACCGCTCCGACAGTTCTTTCGGGACTTTATTGAGACAATTCCAACAATGCCCAGATGTGCCTTTGGGGTCAACAAACAAAACGTTTTTACCCAATTTCCAAGCGACATACTTGAGGATACTAGCAAATTGCCCGTGAGCAGCATCAAGCATGGATTTATTCAATCCGCTTTTTGCTGATTGACCGTTTGGCAAATAAACTAAGCTTCCATTTTCAAGGTCAGTCTTGGGTTTGGCACGTCTAGTTAAATTCTTGATACTCAAATCTTCAACAACTAAAACATCACATTTGCCAAATAACTCATGTGCTATTTTAAACTGAAAATCCAATCGGGAGCATCTCATATTTGTAAAAATACTTCTTGTGGCTCCTTCCTTCTTGTGGCTCCTTCCTTCTTCCTCTTTCCTTCTGCCTCCTGCCTCCTGCCTCCTGCCTCAAAACTCCAATTTCTAGCTTGGCCGCAAAGGTGAGATGCTCCCATCCAATCTAGCTCTAGCGATGAACTGGTGGAGTCTGGAAATCTTGTCCTTGACGATCTTCCAAGGCTTAGAACCCTTGACTCTCCTAGGTAGTTTCGATTGAAGTCTTGCTAATTTCTCAGCCGACTTTCTTAATAATCTAGGATTTTCAACTCTTTCACCACTGGAAAGGTAAACGTAATTAGTTATTCCCAGGTCAATACCAAGAGTGTTTTCTTCAGTCGGTTGAATTGCTGCAACCGTTACGGGAACCGTTTTATCTTCTAGCGCCAGGGAAATATACCATCCATCCGCTTCTCTGATAACCGTTCCCGTCTTAACCTTAAATTCTGTTGGGATTGAACGATGGAATGCCATCGGTACTTGACCTATTTTTGCGAGGTCAATACAAATCCTATTTTGCTCATCTTTGATAATGTCAAGATTGTTCAGTTGAGGATAGGTGAATGATTTGTAGTAGTGAAATCCTTTGAACTTGGGTTGGCCTCTACGATTGCCGTTTTTGTCGGGCGTAGTAAAATTTGAGAAGGAAGTTGCCACCCTGTTCACTACGTCCTGCAAAACCTGAGAATCCAAAGCTTTGTAATCTGGAAATAGTTTTTTGGTGTTTTTTATATCTGCTAACTGTATGGTTTGCCACTGTACATATCCGCCTTCAATATTCGAGAAAATATCACCTTTTCTAGTCAAAGGATTGCCTAACTCATCCTTTTTTCTGCCATCCCTAGTTTGTCTCCTAGTCAATGGAATATTTTGATAAATCTCCTCAACAGGGACTATAGAGGCAATCAAAGGGCAGGCGTTGATAGGTGTTCTCGTGGATTCCCACCACCTAAATCTTTCACGCCCGTCGGTAGTTATACTGCCTCCGACAAAGTTCTAGATGAGCTACGATCGTTGTGAGTTGGGCTTTTGTGGGCTTGAGGCGGTATTTGTATGTGAGTTGCATCAGAAACTTCTTTTTTCGACCTTTGCACAGTATAGTCGGTGTATCCTGAAAATGCAACACCGATAAACACAAACATGAAAAATGACTTTGTGTCAAGCGCTCGCTCGGTTTCAGACCTCAAGGCTCATTTGGTACTGTGTACCAAATATAGACGTAAAGTGTTCAACGCTCAGATGCTGGGCAGACTCAATGAAGTATTCGCCGATCTGAGTGAAAAATGGTCGTGCAAACTCATAGAATTTAATGGCGAAGAAGACCATATCCACTTATTGTTTCAGTATTATCCGCAAATGGACTTGTCAAAGTTTATAAACAATATCAAGTCTGTGGCAAGTCGCCGGCTCAGGAGTGAATTCCCTGAAAGGGTGAATGAGTTTTATCACAAAGATGTCCTATGGAGTAGTTCTTACTTTATTGCGTCTTGTGGAGGTGTTACCCTTTCAACGCTCAGAAGGTATATTGAGAATCAGGATGCTCCCGAAGCCTAATTGTCGGTTTCCGTACCTCCACCCGACGCTTCTGGACATCCCTGCGGTAATTTATTCGGGGTACTCCGCGCAAGCGCTCCGATGTATCCCCTCTAAATATACCGAGGGACTTCCCGGCTGGTAGTTAAAAAAAGCAGTTAAGAGGCTACTGAATCACGAACTAGACTGGGAACTGCACCGTCGACGTACCTCGCGGGATTTTTCGCCAAAAACAAAGCCCCCTCGAAGGAGGGGGCAAAACTGATTTAGAGGTTTGGGAGTTTTATTCGATAGGTCGATCGAACAACCCGAAAAAAAAGCAGCATTCGCACCTGCCGTCAACTACCAAAACTCAAATTTTCAGTGTCAAAGTTTAGTAGCGTCCCCGTGAAGAGCGATCGCTGTCGCCCCAGCCACCGCCGCCGCCCGAAGGGCGTCTGTTGTTGTTGTTTTCGCGAGGTTTGGCTTTGTTGACTTTCAAGTCGCGGCCCATCCATTCAGCACCGTCTAAAGCTGCGATGGCTGCTGCTTCTTCTGCCTCGCTTGCCATTTCCACAAAAGCAAAACCCCGCATCCTGCCTGTTTCCCGATCCATTGGCACTTGGACGCGGCTTACAGTACCGTACTCGGCAAATACTTCGTTGAGGTCCTCTGATGTTACCTCATATGAAAGATTACCCACGTAAATCGACATAAAATCTCCAGAATCATTAGGGTGCAGAGACTTAGATTCGGAGAGACGCTTGTAAATAAACACCAACAAACTACGCAACCGAATTTAATTCTTGGAAAACCACTATAACATGAAGCCAGCAGAATCAGCAATTGGCTGTCATAGATTTTCAATTTTCGGTGCCGTCGGGCAATCGCCAACAGAAAGTATTGGTGATAACTGACATCTTACACTCTTGGCGTCATCCACTTGGTTTCTTGCTGTGCGATCGACCTGGTATCTGAGATTTTTCGTGGCTGTTACCAGGTTGATTGGGTCTGATTGAGAACAGTGCCTGAGATTCAGTTATAACTGACATCAGCCACTGTTATCCCTGGGCAAGCCTCCTGCCCGTTCCACCAGAGATAAATGTTTTTAGCCGTTAAATAAAACTTACCCAAAGCTACCCCACTTTATATAAAGCTGGACTTTGAAGTTTACTTCCTGTTTCATTCTGGCAGTGTCGGCACTTACCAGTCCGCAGGCTAACTCCGTCTAACTGACGGTTTTTGACAAATTGATTGCCGCGTTTAAGTCACGTTCAATGACAAAACCGCAATCGCTGCCATCAAATACTCGTTCCGAAAGAAAAAGTGTTTCTTTTTTGATTCCACAGTTAGAGCAGATTTTACTGGACGGGAACCAACGGTCAACAACCACAAGTTTTGAACCGTACAACTCGCACTTATAGGTTAACTGTCTGCGAAACTCATAAAATCCCATATCAGCAATAGATGCAGCCAGTTTGTGATTAGCCATCATCCCAGATACGTTAAGGTCTTCCATTACTACTGTGCCGTGGTTTTTAGCAAGTAGTGTCGTTAGATTGTGTAATGTATTCTTACCAATGTTAGCTATCTTTCTATGCAGTCGAGCTATCTTGACTTGCGCCTTTTTCCAATTGCTTGAGCCGATGACTTTATGGCGATTGTGCCACTGCATTCTTGATAGTTTTGCTGCATATTGCTTGTAGGACTTAGCACCAGTAATTACCTCGCCTGTTGAGAGGGTGGCTAGTGCCTTGATACCTAAGTCAACTCCTACAATGCTTGTTTGGTCTGATTTTTGCGTTTCCACCTCAAAGCCAAAGCTAATAAACCATCTATCAGCTTGCCGGGATATCGTGCAAGATTTAATGGAGACTTGGGGTAGTCTTTCATAGGTTTTAAGAATGCCGATTTTGGGAACTTGAATTTTGTTGCTCCCCAAAATTTTGACCGCTCCTTCTAACGTAAAAGAGTCACGCTGCCCTTTTTTCTTAAACTTTGGCACTCCCGCAGTCTTTTTAAAACACCGCTTCCATGCCTCGCGTAGAGCCATTAACGCTTGTTGCGGTGTAGATTTAGCGCATTCATAGTACCAAGCATTCTCCGACTTCACCATAGCTACTAACAGTTTGTGCAGGTCAATAGCTGTGGGGAATTTGAGTTTTTCATCTGGATTAGCTTTATTGTGGTGAAGTATGTTTTTTGTCAACCACAATCCCCAGTTCCATGCGTGACGCGCTACACCACAATGTTTACCTAACTGCGTCCGCTGAGAGTTATTCAGTTTTAATTCTGTTTTGAATCCGAGTAGGATGGTAATTCTTTAATCCATTCTCTAAATGCTTGTGACATATTCCAACCTTGACTGTCGGCATAGGCATGGAGTTTGTCTAGCTCTTGCTGAGTCAGCAAAGCTTTAAACCATCTGTCTCTGTTAGGCATACTTTTCTGTGAAGCTATAGTCTTATTAAGCTGTTGTTCATTTAAATTGCATATTTCGAGTCCCGATCAACAATCGTCAAATCCTCTCCCCCTCTCCTCTTC
>NZ_JAUBPT010000276.1:0-5378 GCF_036700905.1 Microcoleus sp. S13_C3
AAGTATTTTTACTTATTCATTCGGGCCTAGCAATGTACTATACTATGTAGTGTTATTGAAGTGCGGAGTGTGGGATTGAGCCAATTCCAGGAGAAGAAGCGTTAGCTCAGATTAGGCCAATCGTAGCATAATGATGAGGATGGATGGAGTTGGGCGATCGCTTTGTTTAATTCTTTTCATTTTTGTTGACTGTTATAATACTATTTGTGCTAAGCTCCTGTAGAGATAGATCCAAAAAGCAATGACATCAGCTTTAATTTATCCTCATATCGAGAAAGTAGCGGGTCAACCTGCACGGTTGCAGCGGATACCCCGCGTGCGGGTTGCTCAGATTGTGATGGATTATCTAGCTTACGGTTGGTCAGTGGAAGAGATGTGTCGCCAGCATCCTTATTTGATGCAGTCGGAGGCTCATGCAGCAATGGCTTATTACTTCGACTTTCAAGCTGAAATTGAGCAGGAGATTCGGACGGAATGGGAGCAGGTACAACAGGAAAAATCTCTGCTTTCGCCTTCACCATTTTTCGTGAGAATGCGTGCTAAGGGGTTGTTGTAAGTGGCGATCGCTCTGTACATGGACGTTCACATTCCGCAAGCAATTACCGAGCAGTTGCGCCGTCGTGGCGTGGATGTTTTGACTGCGATCGAAGATGGTGGGACAGAATTGCCGGATGACGAACTTTTGGAACGTGCCACTCAGTTAGGGAGAGTATTGTTTACTCAAGATATCCGTTTTAGGGCAATGGCTCAAGATTGGCAGCGTCAGGAAAAACAGTTTGCTGGTTTGATATTTGGACATCAGCTAGGCGGTACAATCGGACAGTTTGTTAAGGATTTGGAAGTGATTGCTTTAACCTCGGACTCTGATGAATGGATGAATGCTGTTGAGTATATTCCTTTTTAGTCAGCTTTACTCTCGATCGCGCGATGCCTACGGCTGGCTACGCCTACGCAAATTAGCTCGAATTTGTGCCATTGCGGTTGCACCGTCTACGATTTCACCGCGTTGGGATGCTTGCTGACCAATCAGTGCGTCTCGTTGGAGTTCTTGCAGTCGTCCTTGATAAATATCTTGCTGTTGTTCGAGCAGTTGAATGGCTGCAAGGATAACGTCGATCGCGCTGTTGTATTTGCCGCTGGTGAGTTGGCGCTGCACGAGGGCTTCGACTTCAGGAGGCAAAACAATTTGCATGGTGTTTGAGAGGAGGGGTGTTGATTCTATTGTAGGCGATCGCCCTTCAGTTAGATTGGTTGGTTAGGGGCGATCGCACATCTAATCTTTTTTATCCAAGTCTTCTGTTTTTGCAGTTTCTGAAGTTGAGGGGAATTCTAATCTGATGTTGATGTCTATTGTTAGTGTATTTTGATTTTCAAAACCCATATCAACTATTTTTACTAAAGCATCTATCGGTAAAGAACTACTTAATTTAGCTTTCACAGACGACTGAGTTTTATATCCGGCTTCCTCTAGCCGATCGCAAATATTGCGCCAATTTCCTACAGGTTCGTTAGGTACATCGGCGAGTTTTTTAACATATTGGTATAAAGTTTTACATAAATAAACTTCTGCACTTTTGGAAGTCTGCAACAGTTGGCGGGCGATTTCGGCGGGACTGCAACCGGAAAGCAATCCTCGGAGGTAGAGTTTTTCTGTTTCTGTGAGTCCCCGGCGCGATCGGGGTGAGATTTGCCGTTTAGCTTCTGCAAAAGCTTGGTACAGTCTCTCTAAGTCCCAGTGTTTGGCGGCTTCGGCAAATAAGTCTTCTTTTGAGGCCATTTTCGGGTGTGGTGAGATGTGGCTAACGATAGCATAACCGAAATTGCTAGCGTTTGTTAGTTGCTTGCTAACAATAGGTAGTTTAGTATTAAATTACCCACTCATTGTCTAAGTGCAAATACTTAGAAAAGCGGGAAAGTGCGATCGGGATATTTCAAATTTTGCCTGTTTAGTTAACTTTTGTTAGTCAAGCAGTTAGTTTTTGTTCCTTACACTGAGGTATTTCAATGGCTAAAAGTGATGAAATAGCGAAAGCGGCAGGTTCCGCTGCTGCGGGTGCTGCTGCGGGTGCTGGTGTGGTAGCTGCTTCTGGTTTTACGGCAATTGGTGCTATTGGTGGAGGTGCTGGTATGGGTGCTGCTGCTGGCCCCGTTGGTATAGCCGTAGGTGCATTAGCAGGTTTGGCATTTTACGGGATTAGCAAGGCTTTTTCTGACGACTAAATATTGACTCGCGCCAGGGACTTCAGTTTGCACCATAGTCAATAACGGGCAAGATGCCCGTTCCACAAAGAGTGAATTGCTTGTGGGATGGGCATCCTGCCCGTCCCTTCCACAAAGAGTGAATTGCTTGTGGGATGGGCATCCTGCCCGTCCCTTCCACAAAGAGTGAATTGCTTGTGGGATGGGCATCCTGCCCGTCCCTAAAAGGCTTATTGAGAATGGTGCAATATCTCAGTTAAAACCGACTGGAAACGCTCAGGCAATTATCTTTGTGTCTGTTCTCATATTTTATTCAATCAAGATTATTAACTTATGTCTTCTCAAGAATTTCAAGCAGCATACACCAGCATTCACAGTACAGGCACTTTCCTCTTAAAATATCTCAAAGAATTCCGTGACGGACTCCGCATTCAGGGAGATGAAAGTCAAGGGCTACAAAGCATTGAAGATGAAATTAAAAAAGCTTTAAAGGCTTTGCAAGATCAGAAATATCAAGTAGCCGTCATAGCAGCAATGAAAGCTGGCAAAAGCACCTTCTTAAATTCTATCATCGGTGCTGATGTGCTGGCGAGTGAAACGGCCGCCTGTACTATCTGCCGTACAGATGTCCGACACATTCAACCAGGCAAAAATCCTAAACTTTTAGAGTACCGAGAAGGAGAAAGAAAACCAGTCATTCTTGTTGAGGGTGACGCTGGCGAAATTCAGCAAAAATTCCTGCAGCGTACCCGTGAAATCAGAGAACAAGGCAATCCTGATAACACTACACGCTTTGAGATAGAGCATCCGATTGAAGCAATTAGCCAATTATCTTCTCTCACAGGCTTTACCTTAGTTGATACTCCCGGCCCTAATGAGTGGGAGTCTGCAAACTTCAACATTAATGCACTGAAGCAGACAGCACTAGAAGCACTGCGAAACTGCAATGCCATCCTGTTTATTTTAAACTACGCATCATACAAAGATAATGCAGTTGCCGATTTGTTTAAGGATGTTGTTGAAAACCGTAAGGATTTTATAGAGGAAAACAACGGTAAAATTTACTTTATTTTGAATAAAGTTGACCAAAAAACAGAGAGAGACAAAGAAATTGCTGATGTCATTAAGGATTTAGAGCGAGAGTTAGTTGGCTTTGGCTTTCGCAATCCACTTATTTACCCTGCTAGTTCTCGACAAGGACTTCTAGCGAAACTGATTCAGCAAGAAAAGGCCACTGAAAGCGAAATCAAAGACTTTAAAAAATTCTTCAGCGCTAGGTATGCCACGGAAGATGAGGAAGGAAACCAGATTATTCCTGCACCTCGTAAAATAGCACCGCAAGCACTAGCAGATAGCGGTATTCCGAGCATTCAAGAAACAGTCATTCAAAGGATTACGCAAAATTCTGGCTGGAATTTATTGAGTGAGGTGGTGGCAGAAATCGATAAAGCTGCTAAGGCAATTGAGGATACTCTGAATACAGAAATTAAAGGTTGGGAAATGGGGATTGAAACCCTCAAACAAAAAGTTGAAGAGTACAGGAAACGCTCAGAAAATGCGATGTACAAAGTTGAGTTAGTCAAAAATACTGTCGAGCAAGAAAAACAAATACTAATCCAAGGATTTAGTAAAGGCATTAACACATTTGCGAATAAGGCTAAAGAGCAGATAGGCAGTGAGATTCATAAAATTGCCGAATCTCGTCGATCCGCTAAATCTCCTAAGTCAAAAGAAAATCTCTTGTTGCCCCAATCAGTAGAAGTTAAGACTAACAATGGGGGTTTTGGACAAATAGTGGGAGAAATTGGAGAAAGACTGTTAGAATTGATACCTTCTTTCGGTCCAGTATTAGGAAAAGCATTCAAAGTCACTACGTCTTTGTTGGATGGACTGAGTGAGTCTATTCCAGAAGCTTTCAATACCTCTGTTTCTGAACAAATTGTTGATAGTGAAGAGTTTGATCCGTACATTATTCGGTGTAAAACAAAGGCTGAAGCTGAAAAAGTAATTAAAACAATTAATAAGTTTTGTCCGCCCTATATTCAAAGTTGGTGGATAGATACTCAGGATGAATTAGTTCGAGAAGGGACGTATATTCGCGAAAAATTGGCACTAATAATTCAGGAAGATATCCAAGAAATATCAGATGAATTATCTAATTATATTGGTGATGCTTTAGAGGTGAAACTCAACATCAACCCGATTCAGTTTCCAAGTTTTGATTTTCCCGGGATTGATGCACGAATTAAAGATGTACAAGTAGCCGTGGTAGAAATAGAAAGGAAAAAAGGTAAAAAAAGTCGTTGTTGTGACTCCGATCAAGTCTATTATACTGATGAACCTGTTACCAAAAATCGCGATTTCTTTGAAGTTAATTTACGACAAACATTAGAGTCGATCAATCTAAAAATAGATCAGCAAACTTTTAGAAACAGAGATTTGTTAGAGCTAGTTATTAACAAACAGGTTTCTGCTGATTTCAGAAGTGCCGAAAAGCAAATCAATGATTACATTAAAAGGTTTCAAAATGACTTCGATCGCGTTTTGAAGGAACGGGAAACGAAAGAAGCAGAAGCGCCGGAAATTCTAGCTCGTCTTGAGGATCAAAAAGCCAAGCTTATTGAGTACCTCAGTCAATTAAGTTCGATTCGGGAATCTCTCAATAGTTGGAAGCCAGTTAAGTAAAGTTAGACAAAGTGCGATCGCCCTTTTCTTCCAAAAGTGCGATCGGCCGTCTCCGATCCCCAATCCATGTTTCGCTGCTACTTTCAGAGAGGGAAAATACATGAAAATTCGAGAATCTCAAGGTAAGAGTGTCTGGAACCATTCTGAGGGTTGGTGCTGCGAGCCTCTTGACCCCATACCGCCCGGTCATATTGCCCTAGCCGTTGAAGCGACGGATATGGCACTTGTAGACTGGGATATCGAAGAAATTGGCGAAAAAGCAGGTTTTGATATTCAGTACAAATACACGGGAGTCAATGACCCGAAAGATTCATCTTTAGCTTGCGTAACTCAGTTTGTGGGTATCTATGAAGACTTCTCAAAGCTCGATCGCGATTTGGAAATTTTGATTGCAGCCGGCATCCCGCGTCATTTATTTAAAACCCACATTCCGCACTTCAAGTTGAAGTACGATAAAATAGAATACCGAAAAAGCCAAAAACCCGGATAATTCA
>NZ_JAUBPT010000277.1:0-2270 GCF_036700905.1 Microcoleus sp. S13_C3
ATAAATGTTATCGGGGGCACCAAGGGCAAGGGGTCACAACCGCAACCGGTATCGGGTTCGGGTACTGGGTTGAATATGGGGGTTGGTTCTGGGGCTGGTGTTGGTGTTGGTGTTGGTTGCGGGGCTGGGGTTGGTTGCGGGGCTGGTGTTGGTGCTGTTGGTTGCGGGGCTGGTGTTGGTGGTGTTGGTTGCGGGGCTGGTGTTGGTGGTGTTGGTTCTGACGCTGGTGTGGGTGTTGGTTCTGACGCTGGTGTTGGTGTTGGAATTGGTGCCGGTGTTGGTGTTGGTTCCGCTGCGGGTGTTGGTGTTGGAATTGGTGCCGGTGTTGGTGTTGACGCCGGTGTTGGTGGTGTGGGTGTTGGCGCTGGTGTTGGTGTTGTTGGTGTTGGCGCCGGTGTTGGTGGTGTGGGTGTTGGTTCCGCTGCGGGTGTTGGCGCTGGTGTTGGTGTTGTTGGTGTTGGCGCTGGTGTTGGTGGTGTGGGTGTTGGCGCTGGTGTTGGTGTTGTTGGTGTTGGGGCCGGTGTTGGTTGGTTCAGGGGAATGGCAGAGACAGTAGCGCTGGCGGGGCTGGTAGCGCCCTGATTGTCTGTAGCGCTGTAGGTAAAATTTGCGGTGGTAAAGTTGGCTGTCGATTGGAAAAATAATTGGTTAATGTCCGCAGGTGTCAAAATTTCACCAGCGGTGACAATCCGGCCGCCGGTTTCGGGATTGCCTAAAAATATCAGCCCTTCATTTGCTGGTGGGACGGTGTTGATGGTGAAGGATGCGATCGACCCGTCGGGGTCGGTTCCTCCGAGTCCTGCGATCGCCACAGCGCTGCTGGGGGCGATATCGAGGTTGACGTTGTTAGCTACTGGCGGTTTGTTTGGCACGGGTTCCCGTGCCGATACAGTAGCCCTCGCGGGGCTGCTGGCACCCTGGTTGTCTGTAGCGCTGTAGGTGAAATTTGCTGTTGTAAAGTTGGCTGTCGATTGGAAAAATAATTGCTTAATGTCAGCCGGTGTCAGAATTTGACCGGCGCTGACACTCGTGCCGCCAGTATCGGGATTGCCTAAAAATATCAGCCCTTCATTTGCTGGTGGGACGGTGTTGATGGTGAAGGATGCGATCGATCCGTCGGGGTCGCTTCCTGCGAGTCCTACGATCGCCACAGTGCTGCTGGGAGCGATTTCGAGGTTGACGTTGCTAGCTATCGGCCGTAGGTTGGCGGGAGTCGGAGTCGGAGTCGGTGGGAGTGGGGGAGTCGGAGTCGGGGCAGCGGTGATAGTGGTGGTAACAGTTGCGCCGGGATCGCGGCCGTTGTTGTTGGCAGGATTGGGGTCTGGACTCGTTGACGTGCTGCTAGCTGTGTTGGCGATGGGGCCGCCGGTGGCGGGCACTGCGAAACTGACGGTTCTGTTGGCGCTGGCGGCGCGGGCTAGGGATGCGATCGCCGTCCAAGTCACAATACCTGTAGTTGCGTTGTAACTTCCGCCCTCCGAGACGCTGACTCCTGTTAAGCCCGGAACAATGGTGTCGGCGATCGCCACATTGGTTGCCGGACTCGGCCCACTGTTAGTGGCCGTAATTGTGTAAGTGACTGTCGATCCGGCGATCGCAGTAGCGGGCCCGCTTTTGACCGTCACTACATCGGCACTCTGGGTGATAGCAGTGGTAACTCGCGCTTGAGGGCTGCTGCCGTTGTTGTTGGCAGGATTGGGGTCTGGACTCGTTGAGGTGCTGCTAGCAGTGTTGGCGATGGGGCCGCCGGTGGCGGGCACTGCGAAACTGACGGTTCTGTTGGCGCTGGCGGCGCGGGCTAGGGATGGGATGGCCGTCCAAGTCACAATACCTGTAGTTGCGTTGTAACTTCCGCCCTCCGAGACGCTGACTCCTGTTAAGCCCGGAACAATGCTGTCGGCGATCGCCACATTGGTTGCCGGACTCGGCCCACTGTTAGTGGCCGTAATTGTGTAAGTGACTGTCGATCCGGCGATCGCAGTAGCGGGCCCGCTTTTGACCGTCACTACATCGGCACTCTGGGTGATAGCAGTGGTAACTCGCGCTTGAGGGCTGCTGCCGTTGTTGTTGGCAGGATTGGGGTCTGGGCTCGTTGAGGTGCTGCTAGCAGTGTTGGCGATGGGGCCGCCGGTGGCGGGCACTGCGAAACTGACGGTTCTGTTGGCGCTGGCGGCGCGGGCTAGGGATGGGATCGCCGTCCAAGTCACAATACCTGTAGTTGCGTTGTAACTTCCGCCCTCCGAGACGCTGACTCCTGTTAAGCCCGGAAC
>NZ_JAUBPT010000277.1:2370-5313 GCF_036700905.1 Microcoleus sp. S13_C3
CTGTTGGCGCTGGCGGCGCGGGCTAGGGATGCGATCGCCGTCCAAGTCACAATACCTGTAGTTGCGTTGTAACTTCCCCCCTCCGACACGCTGACTCCTGTTAAGCCCGGAACAATGGTGTCGGCGATCGCCACATTGGTTGCCGCACTCGGCCCACTGTTAGTGGCCGTAATTGTGTAAGTGACTGTCGATCCGGCGATCGCAGTAGCGGGCCCGGTTTTGACCGTCACTACATCGGCAATATTGTTCGTGATAGTGGTGGTGACTCTCGCCTCCGGGCTGCTGCCGCTGTTGTTGGCGGGTACGGGATCGATCGTGTTGCTGCTGCTGAATACACTGTTTGTAATAGGGCCGAGTGTAGTTGGGGCCGTAACGGTTACGGTGCGGGTCTCGCTGGCCCCAACAGGTAAATTCGGAATACGCCAGGAGACCAGTCTCGTTGTCGGGTTGAAAGTGCCACTGCCGTCGGCACTGCCAAATACTGCCCCTCGGGGCAGTTGGTCTTCAACCAGCACGTTTTCGGCCGGGTTCGGGCCATTATTTACTGTCGTAATTGTGTAAGTAATGCTGCTACCCGATGCCGCTGCAGCCGGGCCTTTTTTCGTTGTCGCAACATCTGCTGTAGTAGTCGGCACGTTTATAGTTTGGATCGACAAAGTGCGAATGTCGTGAATATTTGTTGCGTCTCCCGTTGAACCAGCAAAACCAAATTTGAATGTTGCCGGGATTTGCCCGTTTATTCCCTCTAAATTGCCAATGTCGATAATAGTCTCGCCCGGATCTGTAAACGAACCATTATTGTTGAGATCAAAGCTAACAGTAAGTTGACGGTTGGGCGTTGCAGAAGAAGTGGGAGGTTGCAAAATAACTTGAACTCTTCTTCTGGCTGGTTCGCGAGTGCTAGTAATGCTGTTGATTGGCGGACTTACGGGATTGGGAATATTATCTACTCCCCCCGGCACAAAGTTAGAAGTTAAAAACCGATATTGCGTAGCTTGGCTACCTCGAAGCGTTACCGAATCTGGTCTAGACCCGTCCGCAGTTCCGCCTATACGCCCTTCATTCTGAGTTGAAAAATTTCCGAATTCATCAAATCCAATTCCTAAATAACCTCCGAGTAAACCGGCCTGATTTTCGTTTATATTTTGGGCGTAGCCGAGAGAACCTCCATAGCCTCCAGCTTTTGTTGGCGTCACACTACCGTCAATTAAAAAGAAACTTATGCCGTCCCCTGTCAAATTATTGGATAAATTCGGACGTGCAGTGCCGTTGTAGGCAAATATATCGAAGACAATTTTAAGGCCACTGCTGGCTGGTACCGCACTGTTATAGATGGCAAAAGTAGATTGGTCAAAACTTCTTGAAGTTAATCTCAAAGCCCCGCTGCCGGGCGGGTCGATGTTCAAACCCGGAAAACTCTCCGTTCCGGTTCCTGCTGTTAAAGCTGGAAGGTCTGCCGTGCCGCTGACCCCAGATATCCAAGGCCCTATTAGACTTGCATCTTGAAAAGTTTCGTCAACTAAAGTAATGAGGACAGCGCTGTAAGTTTCCTGCGTTTTTGTTTCAAATGCTATTGCGGTTTTTACTCGTCCTGCTGTAACATTTAATTTCCAGTTTCCTCCTAACTTTGCACTGCCAATTAAATTGTTGGAAGCGGCTATATTTGCACCTGTTAGTTCTCTCAGCTTCCGCACGAAAGCCATCCCTGATTTTCCAGCCCCAACCCTACAGGCTAATAATAAAATATCGGCTTTTTCCGTGAAAGAATTTCCCCACTGCTGCAAATGCCGATCGTACTTTGGTAAGTTTTCATCATTCAGTACAGTTGACCCCAGTTGCACGGAAGCTTCATGACCGTGAGCAACTATCTGAAGGCTGGCAATTAAGCTACGTTTAGCTAGAATCTCGGTAATTTGTTCTACTCCGTCCAGAGTTGGATCGAGGACAATTATCTCTGTCCCCGGTTTAACTCCGCTGGCAAGATGCTGATAATTCTCTACCCTCGGATCGATGCAAACTAAATGTTTTTTATGTTGAGTAGTGACGCCGCGACTCGCTGTTGTTAAATAGGAAATATAAATCGCCCGCTCGCCGACTAACTGCCCCCCCATCAAAGAAGCTTTTATGCAATCGGTGTCGCGACGATCGCAACTTGATTTGTGAATTGGTGAAGAGTAGTTGCACCATAAATTTTTCATGAGTTACATAGCTCCTTGATTTGTTAATTATCAGTCTTCAGTGGTAGATATTATTGTTAAGGGCTCATAGGAAATTTCTCACTGCTAATTTCTCGACTTCGCATACCTAACAAGTTCTATTTACTTCGATTTTTTTTAAATCGACATCTTCCCCAAGTATCAGTTCGCTGTATTTACCTTATAAATTAGGCGTTTTTTAGCCAAGTCAGACGTGGCGCTAAATTATTTGCCTATAAGAAGAAACAGATACGATGTACGAAAATACGCCGACGGCAGCCAGATTTACTGCCTAAAAGTAGTTGACAATTGTTCGCTTTTGGAGTACATATGGTGTAGTTATTCTGACTTTTAGTAGGACGTGATTCCTGATAAAAAACCAATTTAATGGTAGTCAATCAGCCGAATCTCAGCTTATCTCTATTTCCATCAAAAAATGGTTATAAATTTTGTATCCATAAACTCCGTCCTCTGGCTTTTATCAGGAGTTAATAACTTACTAATAACCAATTTTATGCTCGTCGTTAATGCGAACAATCCAATAATTCACGAGCTTGATTTGTGTAATTTTTTAAATATTAAAATACCCGGTTTGTCAAACAAACCGAGTTGGTAAAATATCGGAAAAGTTCAGCGAATTTAAAGCGCTTTTATCTTAACGATAAAGAGTGAGAAAATCCAGAGAGGTAATAGTATTATCAGCCCCAAAAACCTGAGCCAAAACCTGACCAGTCGCCGCAACTTGTAG
>NZ_JAUBPT010000014.1:0-65637 GCF_036700905.1 Microcoleus sp. S13_C3
ACCCGCCCCTACGTGATTTGGGGGAATCGAGGGGACATGATATTACGGGTAAGACAATTTGGGCGATCGACCTTTGTGTCTAAATTAGTCGATCGCCGAGACTCAAATTCCCTCTATCATATCGTTTCCGGTTGGATGGGAATGATTAAACCGCAGAGTACGCAGAGAACGCAGAGGAAGAGAACAGAGAGATGAATAATTCCGATGCTAACGGATTTGATATCAAACGATTTGCTCGCTAGAAGTTTCCCCGCTAGCAGGAGGCTCTACCGTATCGCCAAAGGCAATCCGCAGAAAAGGCGGAGCCAAAAAAGTCGTCAGAATCACCATGATAATAATCGAGACTTCTAACGGTTTATCCAAAACCCCACTCGCGGAACCGATGCCGGCAAACACTAAGCCGACTTCGCCCCGAGGAATCATCCCCACTCCGATCGCCAATCGATTGATTCCCGGCTGACCAAACACCACCCAACCTGTTACGATCTTGCCCAAAATAGCAACTACAATCAAAAATACGGCAATCAAAAGTCCCGCCCGATTATCGGGTACTGTTGGGTTCAAAACCCCCAAATCCGCCCGTGCTCCCACCGTCACAAAAAAGATGGGTACAAATAAATCGGCGATGGGTTTCACCAATTCATCCAACTCATTGCGCGCATCGCTTTCATCCAACACCAAGCCCGCAGCAAAGGCACCCAAAATCGCTTCGAGATGAATTGCGTTGCCCAGAAAAGCCATGAAGTAGGCAAAAATAAATGCCGGGATGAGAATATTGCCGCGAGTTTTGAGTTGACCCACCACCGCCGAGAAGGTTTTGTCGAAGACACCACCCAACAGAATCGAACCTAGCAGAAAAACAGTTGCACTGACAATCAAATAGATGACATTAACAACATCAATCTCCCCGGTTTTGGCTAAACTGGCGACAACAGCCAGGACAATAATTCCCAACACATCATCAATCACCGCCGCACCGACAATAATTTGACCTTCTTTAGAGTTCAGTTGTCCTAAATCCGACAAAACTTTGGAGGTAATTCCGATGCTGGTTGCCGTCAAAGCTGCCCCCGCAAAAATTGCTGGAATTGCCGCCGTGTGGAAAATTATCATCAAGCCAGCAGTACCAGCGGCAAAGGGAACTGCCACACCTACGCAGGCGACAACGGTAGCTTGAATTCCGACTTGCTTGAGTTGTTTGAGATCCGACTCTAAGCCAATTTCAAACAGCAGAATAATTACGCCCAATTCAGCTAGCACTGAAATGACTTCACTCTGCGATTCAAACACACTGGTGAAGGCGGCAGGGGATAGATGATTAATCGATTGCAGAACTGTCATAATCCCTGAGTCTGAGGCTGACAGCTCGCTTCCGGGAAAAACGATCAAGTGTAAAGCAGATATTCCAATAATCACCCCTGCTACAAGTTCACCCAAAACTGGCGGAAAATCAAACTTTAGAGCCACTTCCGCGCCGATTTTACTGGCGATATAAATCACTACCAAACTGAGCAAAACTCCGCTGAGGACGATCGGCGAATTTTCGGCTTCGACTGTTGCTAATAAAGGTATGGGGGCAACTAGAGAAGCTATCCCAGAACTTAAAGCTGTAATTGTATGGTTCAAAAACATGGGTAGGATGATGGTAAGAAATACGATTCTACGCGGACTGTTGACTGTTGACTGTTGACTGTTGACTGTGATATCCTGTCGTATCGATTGACCATAATATCCCGGCCGGGCGGGTTTTTGAGATTGTCAATTATTGGCAGATATTGTTGGTGAACCCGCCCCTACCTGATTTCGGGTAATAGACTGGACTAGATATGAGTGGGAAAATTGATAACTGTTACATATTGGGTAGCCAGTTAACTCGACATGACTATCAAGCAAAGCTTGAAGAACCCAAATCTGGCGGTACATCTTGCCACCGCCCTTGTCCGACTGCTTGAATTGCTTCTTTTAGCAAGATATCGCCGGTATAAATTGCCCTACCGACGATCGCACTTTTGACACCAATTGGTTCCAAAGCGAGCAAACTCAACAAATCTGCGATCGAACTTACGCCACCGGAAGCAATCACCGGAATCGAAATAGCGTTAGCAATTTCGCGCAAAGATTCCAAATTCGGCCCTTCCATAGTACCGTCGCGGTGAATGTCGGTGTAAATAATTTCAGCAGCGCCTAACTCGGCCATTTTTTGCGCCAATTCTGTTGCTAAAACTTCCGAAGTTTCTAGCCAGCCTCTAGTAGCAACTTTGCCCTTTCTGGCATCGATGCCTACCAGAATTCGATCGGGAAATTCGGCGCACAATTCGCCGACTAATTGCGGTTGTTCGACGGCGACAGTGCCGAGAATGACGCGCCGAATGCCTAAATTGAGGATAGCAGCAACAGAAGTGCGATCGCGCATTCCCCCACCTACTTGACAGGGAACGTCTACTGATCGGACGATCGCTTCTATGGCTGCTTGGTTGACTGGATGCCCTGCTTTGGCGCCGTCGAGGTCTACTAAATGCAGCATGGTTGCGCCTTCATTTACCCACTGTCTGGCGACTGCGACGGGGTTGTCGTTAAAAGTTTGAGACTTCGCGTAGTCTCCCTGATACAATCTGACGCATTTTCCATCCAATAGGTCGATCGCTGGAATTACATTCATAATATTTGGGAATGGGGAATTGGGCATCGGGCATGGGGCATCGGGCATCGGCCAAACAGGGCATTAGGAATTGGGAAGAGTTTATTTTTGTTCCTTCTTCCTTCTTCACATCGATCCTCTTCCTTCTTATATACATTCGCAGCCGCTATTTAAATGAAACATAACCGCAGAAGAAAGCGTTGACCATAAAGGAGTATTGACATCAGCTTTTTGCAAAGCTTCGGCCGTCCAGTCGTTGCAAGTTCTCAAAATAGAGTAACTGCGATTTGCTTCATAAAAACTATCACTGTTGTGGTAGCCATAACTAATTTTTAGTTTATTACCTCCTGCGTCTAGTTGGAATGAATTTTTAATGAAATTCACAATGTTTAGATAATTAGACCCGCTAAGTTTAACACATTTTGTTTCTTTATTTTGTGGCCAAGCCCGATAACCTTGTACTTGCACCGTAGACGGAGTAGGGAGAAATAGCGCCTTGAAAGCTGTAACTGGGTTGATACTTCCTGATGTAGGAGTTTCCAACATAAAAGCTCTATCTCCCCAGCCAAAAGACAAATATTTATAATCAGAAGTGGCATCCCGCCCTATTTCTGTTAGCGGTAAATATTGATTCCAGTCAAAATATTCATTTTTAACTGGAACAATGATTTCGGTGTGGATGCCTTGGTTGGAAATGTAGAGAGAGATTGTGCAATCTGCTTGCGAGTAATTTCCCCACTTTCTGGGAGTGAGATAGCCAATTATTAGGCAAGTGGTCAAAGATAAGATGACAATTCCTAAGCGCTGTATGATTTTTCTCATTTTAACTGTGGGTTTCAAATTCTGGCTTCGGATGGCGGGCGCTGCATCTTTGTGGGAAAGAATTCTTGCAGGGCATAATTGCGCTGTTCGGGGGTTTCCCTCGCCCAATTCGATAAACTTTCGTAGAAAAAGAACGACACGCCAGCGAAATCTCTTTTTCGCACTTCTTGCACTTGTTCTTGAATTTGTTTGAGGGGAACAGAATTATTTTTAAGACCAGTTAAAATGCCGATCGCAGTTGGAATGTTAAGTTTAGCCAGTTTAACTTCTTCCCGTTCCAGTTCGGCACTAAAACGCTTGATATCGCTGCGATAAACCTGCAACACAATTTCGTCGATGTAGCCGCGTCTTTCCCAGGTAAACCAGTCCTGCAAGTGGGCGGGTAAAGAAAAGTGAAAAGGGTTCGGAGATAAGCTGACAATACATTTTTCTTTACGGGATTTGATGGCGCGGGAAACTCGCCCCATGAAGTCGTTAATTTTGTCAGCGCGCCAGCGCACCCAGAAGGTTTCACGGGCGTCGTCGGAGGGAGGGCTTTTGATTTGTTCCTGATACATTGACACTGTTAATGGCTCGTAACCAAATTCTACTGGCAATCCGAAATGGTCGTCAAATTGAATGCCATCTATATCATAATTATCGACAATTTCTAGGATCAAATCTAAGATAAATTGCTGCACTTGGGGATGAAAAGGATTCAGCCAAACTCGATCGTGTTCGCCTTCTTTCCAAATAGTTGAACCGTCGCGTCGGTGCGCCAGCCAGTCGGGGTGAAGTGTGGCTAATTCCGATTCGGCGGGAGCCATGAAACCAAACTCAAACCAGGGGATTACTGCTATACCTTTTTGGCGGGATTGTGCTATAATCTCTTTGAGGATGTCTCGGTCTTTCAATCCGGGCGATGGGTCGATCGACTGTCCGAATACTCGTTGGGCGGCTGCGCTGGGATAAATCGTATAGCCTCCTTGCCAAACCGTGGGATAGATGGTATTGAAATTGAGTTGATCGAGTCGATTTACAGCGTCAATGATGTTGTTGCGCGAGAAAATAACCTCGCTGTCAATGTTAGTCAGCCAGACGCCGCGCAATTCGGTTGTTGGGGTTTTGAGCGGGGTTTGAGCCAAGAGACGGGGGGATAATATCGCGGAGGAGGTAAGGGCGATCGTAAAAACAACTATTAAAGCCAGTATCCGCTGCCATTTGTGCAGTTTAATCATCAATTTGTCGCAAATATGATTATTTTTAGACTGATATTTTACCGTATAATTAGCTTGTTAGGGTGCGTCAGCTAGGGTTATTTGATTAAAAGTCGATCGAACATTTCCTGACGCACCTACTATTTTTGATATTATTGGGGGTCAACGATGGTACCCATAAATAATATTGTTCCTGTAGTATCGTCTTGAATGGCACAAAAGAAGGGACGGTTTACATTCATTTGAAAACCCGGCATAGATCTCGTCATCTCAATTACAGTCACGGCTGCTGCTTCTGTACCTTCTTCGTTAACTTCGACAAATGTCTTGTGTTTTACCGATTCTACTGCTACTTGGCTATCAGTCATCGGGGAAAAGTCTGTTTTCGCTCCACCGAAAAATTCTGCCATTCCCAAAGCTATAAGTGTGTCTTTCAGTTGAACCTCATACTCCATTTTGAAGCGCGGTATTTCAATCATTCCACTTTTAACTCTAAATTCTTGCATCCATTTATTCCAGTTTTCTGGTGTTAATTGCTGCGAGAAAGTTGCCAAATTGGTATTGGAGTTTGGCAAGAAAATATACATACTCAGAGCGCCTTTTTTGCCGTAAGGTAAACTGACTGCTTGAAAAGTCTCTGTTTCGTAGCACCGATAAGAGCCCATCTGGGACATCATTGGATGCTGTTTGGAACTGCTGTCTGTTAAATAAAAAGTTTTGTTGGCAGTGTGAGATTTATCAAAGGGCGTTTCCCAGTTGCCTTTGAAATAGATGGCGTTAATCAAAAACAAGAGTGTATCTGGCTTGATTTTAGTGACTATTTTATCAATTTTTCCGTGAGTTTTTTCGCTCACCCAGTTGTTAATGATGCTGAGAGCTTCTTGCTGACTATGAAAGTCTATTTCGCTAATATTGGCTTGGTAGTATTGTTGATTTATTTGCAAAAATTCGGGTTTTAATGAGAAGCCTTGTCTGACCAAAAGCGCGTTGGCAATTGATACTTGAACCTTGGGGTCATCTTTTTGCAAACTCTTTTGCAAATTGTGATTGGCTGCGTTGATTGCTTTTGGACTCATTTTCGTTAATTCGAGAGCTTTTGTCATTTCTTGTTTGGTTTCTCCGCTGACTCCGTTGTATGCCATTGACAGTGCGAGGGCGACAGAAGTAGGGGAAATAAAGATATTTTGATTCGGCTCTTGTTTGGTGAGGGTGTTGAACAAGTTAAAGCCAAATTTAATATTAGCTGCAACAAGTCTGGCGTCTACATTTATCTGGTTGTTAGGGGGTGTCATGGCTAGAAGTTCTAAGTGATTGGGATGTGGGAGGTGGATGGCGTTAATTTTTAGTGGCGGCGCTAATTATGTGATTCAACCGGACATGATATCATATTCTATTGGTTAATTTTTTAAGAATAACCTTGCAGTTTCATAACTTGGCGGTAGTGCGCTTCAATCTCGCTCACCGTTTGCGATTGACGCTTGCTCGTCCACTCGCTGCGATCGAATAATTCCCGCATCAAAGCATCAACATCGATCGTTTTCACCTTACCTTCGGCGACAATTTGTTTGCCGTTTACCCAAACGCTGTCTACCGCATTAGTCGGGCGCCCTACAATCAGCAAGCCGATCGGAGCGGTGCGCGGCAGCAATGATAAACTGGTTAAATCATACAGCACAAAATCTGCTTTTTTACCGACTGTCAGCGAACCCATTTCATCGGCGAGATTCAAGCCTTGTGATCCTCCCAGGGATGCCATTTCTACAGACTGGCGCGGTGTAATCCATTGGCGGTAATCCAAATCCGTGATATTGTGCAAAATCGAACCAATTTTAATCGCTTCCAGCAAATCTTGAGAGTCATGGGCTATCAACCAACTTTAATAAAGTTAATAAATCCTAAAATTATCTATCAAAAAGTTACCCCTGATACTTAATTATAACAAAGATTTAAGATATGACAAGTTAGTAACAATCAAATAGTTATAAGATTGAAATTGTTTTTGAGCCAAAATCCCTATGAATCCTGATTCTCTCCGCACCTTGGGCGTACCGCCGAATGCTTGGAAAGTTGATGCCAAAATTGCCGATATCACCCGATCGCCGATCGCGCCTCAACCTGTTACCCTGGAAACAGAAACTAAAACCCTGCGTTTGGACTTAGCAAAAACAGCAATGTTGGTGATAGATATGCAAAACGATTTCTGTCATCCCGACGGTTGGCTAGCACATATTGGCGTAGATGTAACGCCCGCCCGAACTCCAATTAATCCTTTAATAAATTTGCTGCCAAAATTGCGATCGCACGCAGTACCAATTATTTGGATAAACTGGGGAAACCGCCCCGATTTGCTCAATATTAGTGCAGCTTCCCGTCACGTTTACAATCCCACAGGATCCGGCGTAGGTTTGGGAGATCCGCTGCCAAAAAACAACGCACCTGTACTGATGGCAGGGAGTTGGGCGGCGCAGGTTGTCGATGAATTAAAACCCAAACCGGAGGATATTTGTGTTGATAAATATCGGATGAGTGGCTTTTGGGATACTCCTTTAGATAGTATCTTGCGGAACCTCGGCAGAACTACACTTTTCTTTGGAGGAGTAAACGCCGATCAGTGCGTCATGGCTACCCTGCAAGATGCTAATTTCCTCGGTTATGACTGTATTTTAGTCAAAGATTGTACAGCTACGACATCTCCAGAGTATTGCTGGCAAGCTACTCTTTATAACGTTAAACAATGTTTTGGCTTTTTGTCGGATTCTCAGGCTATGTTAGAAGCAATTAAATAGTAGTCAGCAATGATTCCTAGAATGAGTGTAGGGGCAATCCCCCCGTGGTTGCCCCTCTTGATTAAGAAACTGAGTAGGCGGGTACGGGGCTGGGCGGGTACGGGGCTGGGCGGACACGGGGGCACCGCCCCTACGATAATTAACAATTAAACACAAAAAAATGACAAACCAGTGCATGATTCCTGTTATAAAGTCTCCGAAAGACTACCAAGCATTTCGCATCAGTCCGGGCGATACTAATAGATTAGCTATCGTCTTCGATCCGGTAATAGCTAATGTTTCATTAACAGTTTGCGTGGAGATTTTCGATGTGGGGGGCAAAACTCCTCCCAACCGTCATCAATTAGCCGTAGAAATGTTTTTTGTACTCAAAGGAACAGGGCAAGCAACCTGCGACGGCAAAACAGTTAGTATTCAACCGGGAGATAGTTTGTTAGTGCCTCCAACTGGCACTCACGTAATTGAGAATACGGGCAGTGGACGTTTGTACACTTTGTGCATCATGGTGCCGAATGAGGATTTTGTGGAACTAATTCGCAGCGGTACACCAGTCGAACTAGATGAGGAAGATATGAGAGTTCTCGGGCGATCGGATGTACTCGTATCGTGTTAGGTTTTTAGTAAGGACTTTAATCCTTTAATCTCGTCCTAGGTAGAGCCTTGGAACA
Organism: Microcoleus sp. S13_C3; assembly: GCF_036700905.1. NCBI lineage: Bacteria > Bacillati > Cyanobacteriota > Cyanophyceae > Oscillatoriales > Microcoleaceae > Microcoleus > Microcoleus sp. S13_C3. The sequence goes on from NZ_JAUBPT010000014.1 coordinate 8,111, forward strand.
TATATCTAGATGCTCTGCCTAGCTTCTTTTTTGCAGGTAAAATAATTTATGAGCGTTATATTTCACATTGCTAAAAGCCAACAGTGGGAAGAAGCAAAACACCTTCAATCCTATCGCGGCGATACCCTAGACTCGGAAGGATTTATCCACTGTTCGACACTCCCGCAAGTTGTTAGAACTTCCAACAAATTTTTTGCTGGACAAACAGGATTGCTGTTGTTGTGGATTGACTCGGAAAAAGTGGAAGCAGAAGTTAAGTATGAACCTGCTGCTGGAGATTTTTATCCACACATTTACGGGCCGCTGAATGTTGATGCTGTGTTGAAAGTTATTGAGTTTGAAGCTGGTGCTGATGGCAAGTTTGAATTGCCGGAAGAATTAAGAGATGTTGTTTAATACTCTGATTTTTGACCAGTATCAACTAACTTTTCAGGGCGGGCTATAAGCACACCCCACGGGAAAGTTGAATGTTGTGGAACGGGCATCTTGCCCGTTCAACTTTTGAGGGAAAAGTTGAATTTTTGAGGGAAAAGTTGAATTTTTGAGGGAAAAGTTGAATTTTTGAGGAGAAAGTTGAATTTTTGAGGGCGGGCTAGAAGCCCAACCCCTACTCCCCACAATACAATTAAGTGTCTTGTGGAACGGGCATCTTGCCCGTTATGATTGCTGCAATATATCAATTTAAATTGACTGATTAACCAACTCTGCCGCCAATTTCAGCGCATCTTCGCGAGTCGCAATTCTACCCTCCACCCGCGCTAATTGAATCTCCATTAAAAATTGACCGATGCGTGGACTTCTGGGCAATTTCAAATATTCCATTAAATCATTGCCGCTAACTAATTGGGTAGGATGAGCAACAATATCCTCGGCATCAAGATAGCGATTAATTAACAGTGAAATCTCCTCAACCGCCACTCCCGCCGCTACCGCCAAAACCGCTAAAACTGGAAATACTATTCCCACATCCCGAAACAAAAAATACTGTTCTCTCAAAGACATTTGGGCGATAGGTTTTGCTTGCAATTTGGGCAAGTATTTCAAAAGCCCGATCGCACTTTTAATCTCCGCATTGCTGTACTTCAACCGCAGCAACTGGGTTTCAGCAATTGTCGGGTCGGAATCTGCCAGAATAGCCAACTTCGCAACCGCCAACAACGGCGTTTTAATCGTATCTCGAATCGATCGCGAAAATTCTCTCCCCAATTCTGGATAAATTGCCGCTAACTTGGCAGCAGACGCATCAATTTTTGTCAAAATATCAAAACGGTCGATCGCACTTTCAAACCAAATCGAAAACAAACCGTCTTCGCAACCGCGACAAATCCAAGGAACACCGTCAGGATTACTCAACAAATAACCCAATTCCGTCCGCACCCGTTCCACCGCTACCCGACTCAACAGCGGCGCTAATTCCCGAATCGCAGATAGAGTTTCAGGTTCGATCGCAAAACCCAACTGCGCCGCTTGGCGGTAAGCTCTTAATAACCTTAGCGGATCGTCCTCCAAATTTGACCGCGAAATCATCCGCAGCACACCCAACCGCAAGTCAGTTTGACCGTCCAAAGGATCGATGATTTCTCCCGTAAAAGGATTGCAGGCGATCGCATTTATCCGAAAATCTCGGCGCAGCAAATCCCCCTCCAGACTCCCCCCTTCCGCTTGCGCCAAATCCACCGTACCGCCCGCAAATACAACCCGCGCAATTTGGCGTTCCGCATCCAACAAGACAAATCCACCATTCGTGCGATCGGCAATTTTTCGAGCAGTCTTCACGGCCCGTGTTAGCATAACGAAATCCAAATCAAAATAGTGCGATCGCCTCCCCAGCAGCGCATCCCGCACCGCACCGCCCACCAGATAAGCAGGCGGTGTCAGCAGTTTCAAATCAAACGGCCAAGTATCAGGAGATAATGAAGAAGGCAAATTAATCGGCATCGCAACAAAAATCTACTTTCCTTACAAACAATTAAACTCTTGCTACGCTAGATTAACAGAAAGCTCCAATTTCACCAATCTTTTTGAAATGCACAGAGGATATCAAGAATGTGTATTTGTATTAACTGCCACTATGTAGACCGCTGCTTCACCTACCACGCCGTAGAAGGACAGCACGAACAGATTCACCTCACCGAAACACCTGATTTCGACCCCGTAGAACCCACAATCAACGTCAACATCCGCCCCCGCCAAGACGAAATTGAAATGGAATGGGATGTAGTTGGCTGTCAGAGTTTCAAGCAAGAGACCGGCAAATGGGCCTCATTGCGGCCAGGCGAACTCGTCCCGACTTAAGTCATTAGTCAGTAGTCAGTAGTCAGTAGTCAGTAGTCAGTAGTCATTAGTCATTAGTCATTAGTCATTAGTCAGTAGTCATTAGTCATTAGTCATTAGTCAGTAGTCATTAGTCAGTAGTCATTAGTCATTAGTCAGTAGTCATTAGTCATTTGTTGGTTGTTGGTTGCTATTAGTTGTTTTTTATAGTTTTTTTGTGAGTGGTTGGCGATAACAACCAATAACCAATTCCCAATGCCCGATGCCCAATTCCCGATGCCCAATTCCCGATGCCCGATGCCCGATGCCCGATGCCCAATGCCCGATGCCCGATTCCCAATGCCCCATTCCCCATTCCCAATCTAAAATCTAAAATCTAAAATCTAAAATCAAATGTGCTATTGCTTAAACCCAACTTGTCAGAATCCGCAAAACCCAGGGGATGCAGAATTGTGCCAAAGTTGTGGCTCAAAATTGTTGTTGACTATTGACGCAGAAACGCCCTCAGCATCTCGCTACCGAACCATAAAGCCGATCGGGCAAGGAGGCTTTGGCCGAACATTTCTAGCAGTTGATGAAACCAAACCCCTGATTTTTTCGCAGTGCGTAATCAAGCAATTTTTGCAGCAAAACACCGCAGCCGAAAAAGCCGCTCAACTATTTCACCAAGAAGCAGCCCAGCTAGAAACCTTGGGAAAACATCCCCAGATTCCAGAATTAATCGCGCATTTTGAACAAGACGGGAGACAATATTTAGTACAAGAATTTATAGACGGCAAAAACCTAGCCAGAGAATTAGAACAAAAAGGAGCCTTCACCGAAACTCAAATTCGGCAAATCCTCAACGATTTATTGCCCGTGCTCCACTTCGTCCACAAATCCAAAGTCATTCACCGCGATATCAAACCAGAAAATATCATTCGCCGCCGCCTAACTCCAGCCCCTTTACCCGCCTTAGAAAATTCCTATCAACCCTCTCCTTTCCAAAAAGATATTGTTTTAGTAGACTTTGGTGCAGCTAAGAAAGTAACAGCAACCGGCTTGCCGCAAACTGGTACAATCATCGGCAGTGCTGCTTATACAGCCCCAGAACAATTGATGGGGAAAGCAGTTTTTGCTAGCGATATCTACAGTTTGGGCGTTACTTGCATTCACTTGCTGACAGAAATTCCTCCCTTCGACTTGTTCGACAGTACAGAGGATTCTTGGGCTTGGCGAAATTATTTGAAGACTGCTGTTAGCGATGATTTCGGCCGCATCCTCGATACCATGCTCCAAAGTGCCACCAATCGGCGCTACAGTTCAGCATCAGCAGTCATCCGGCACTTGAACCCCAAACCGGTGTATTTAGACGCACAGCCGGTGCTAGACGCGCCGGAAACGCCCGCCGAACGGGTGGTTACACCTGCGCCCGGTGTGTCGCTTTTCACTCGCCAACAGCAAGCCGAAATTCAGCAAGCTTTGCAAGAGGATCTCGCCCCATACAATGTTACAATCCAAGTCAGTCAAGCCAAGCAACAGCTCAATATCGTCATCAACAGAACCGAAGACAACCCCGTTTACTATCCGCACTTATCTCAAATAATTGCCACCCGACTCACCGATTTGCAGTTAAATAAAGTCGCAGCCGTGAAGCTGTTGGGAAGACTCAACAATTCTCGTCGCCCGGAGTGGAAGCAAATATTGCAAATCGATCCCAAGATTAAATTGAGAAACAAACTCGTGCGGCTGCAACACAATCAATTACTCAAGAAAGCGGCCTCTGTTACTACCCAAGAATTTTGGCTGCCGAAGTTGAAAAGTCAGGATTTTTGGATAGATGCGCTAATGTTTGCCTTAGTTTGGTTTATATTTGGCTCTCAAATAGTCATTTTTAATTCGTGGTTCGCGCTAATAGTTTCTTCTGGTTTTATGACGGTGAAGCATCAAGTTTCCCAACACAAAGAATTTGCAAATAAAAATTTATTTGCAAGTTTAGTAGTGCTGTTTTTGATGACTGGGGGTATGGGTAATTCCAGGATTTTAAATACGGGAATATTTGGCATTCTTTTGGGTTGCTTAGTTGTGGCTTTGCCGCTGTTTTTTGTTAAGGAAAATTACCAGTAATCGTGAATAGCAATCCCCAAGACGGAACATCTGTTAAAAAATACGGCTTAGCCCTGCACACAGCTAGTCGCGAACTCGGTTTAGCCATCAGCAATTTTGCCGGGGATTATCGCTGCCAAACTTGGAATTTGGATCGGGATTTAGCCACTCATTTGCATCAGTATTTAGTCGAGTTTATTGGGCCGCAAACTTGGGAGGATTTGGCTTTTATTGCGGTGGCGAAGGGGCCCGGAGGTTTCACGGGGACTCGGATGGGTATGGTGACGGCGCGGACTTTGGCTCAACAGTTGGATATTCCGGTTTTTGCGATTTCAACTTTGGCGGCTGTGGCTTGCAGCAGCAGTAAAAAATCTATCTCAACTCAGGATATGGCGCTGCAAATGCCTGCACAGCGGGGACAATTGTTTGGGGCGGTTTATTCAATTAACAAAGATTCTGGTTTAACTGAGTTGTTTACCGATACGGTGATGACTCCTGAATCTTGGCAGGAAAAGTTGGATAAGTGGGGGAATTCTTATCAGTTAATTGAAGTTGGTAGCGAGTTGGGTTGGTCGGTTTCTAGTGTGTTGGAATTGGCTTATTTGGAGTGGCAAATGGGAAGTCGCCCTGATTGGTCGGATGCTTTGCCTTATTACGGTCAACATCCGGTTAAGGGACACTAAATATTGGAAATTGGGAAAGTGGTAATTAGGGATAAGTGATGTTGACTTTTAGCCAATCCAATCCGAGATCCAGGTTGTACGTATCGTTAGTGACTTTTCCGGCATTAGCCACCACAGCCTTTTGAAGAAGAGATTTTTGCAATGGCATTCTCAGCGGCTCAGCAAAGCTCTGATCCGCAGCAATTTGTACCTCAAATCGCTCGGCTTCGTCACTAGGATATGTTGTGGCATATATACCAATCTTACCTGAGACTTCATCAAGTTCCGAGACTAGGGCAGTTGCCGCTTTCCACCATTTATAAGCTGCCTTGGTTGCCTTAGAATCGCTTCCATAAGCATTCCATATCAGCATGGTTGTGATTGCTGACTGCCTAATCTGACAACACATAATCTTAGCTACGTGGAGATGTTCGTCCAGCGTGAAGCCCTTACGTGGTCTGGGTAGATTGTGTGGTGGATAAAGTCCTCGTGATGATTGTTGATGAAATTCTTCTCTAAACCCCGCGATAAACTCATTGTCCCATTGTTCGGCGAACTCAGTTTGCCCGTAGTAGCATTTTACTGGGTCAATTTCAGGGTTGTAGCCGTTCTTGAAAAGAATGTAATTGTCGGGGACTTCACCACAAACGATGTTATCTAGGTTAGACTTAAGCGTTGACAATGCCCTTTCAACATTGCAAGCAAGCCTGCTAACTTTTGAGGTTTGGCGGTAGCACCAACTAGATACAACACTCAGGCTTAGTGCTTCATCTCTCCGGTGTTTAATGTATAGCCCCAAATGTTTGTGCTGTTCAAAAGTGAAGCCTTGATAGATATTGTTTTTTGAATATTTTTGTCCGGCTTTGATCGTGCTCATCTCTGTTCAAAATTGCGTTATTTTTTTAACAGCCATAGATTATAACATAAGTTTTCATTGTTCATTTAAGGGCGATACAAACTTCGAGGCAAAAAGTTAATGTTAGGGGGTCTGGGCTTTCGGTTCGCAATCGATCGATCTCAGCTCGATCGCAGCCGCGAGATTCCATAAAATCGAGCATCCAGTTCGTTATTGTAGCGAGATCGATGTATTTTGCTCCGAGACAAATAGGGCAAATTTCTGGGCTGAGGGTACCGGTGCCGCCGCATTCGGGGCAATCCCAGTGGGTTGTTACGGGATCGGGGGTAGTTAGGATGTTGTTCATGCTGGGAAAAAGTACGCGCGGCGTAGCGATCCCGTAGGGAATCGCACCTACTCGTTCACTCTAGCAAAAATGCCGATCGCCCTGACTTCTTCCTGCCTTTACACTAAGCGAGCTAGTGAGTAAGATTGACAAAAATACAAAAGGGGTGGCTATGTTCGATCGCGCTCAATGGTTTTTGGCTGGAATGTCGATCGCGCTTTCGCTTCAGTTAACTCAGGCAGTAGCAGCAGCCGTACCCGTTGGTAAAGTCGTACAAACAGCACAAACTAATAGTATCGAGGCTGCTGAAAAAGTATATGAAGAAGCAAAGAAACTATACAATCAAGGAACAGCAGAAGCAAAAAGAAGTGCGCTTGTCAAATATGAAGAAGCATTAAAACTGTATCGAGAAACGGGCGATCGCTCTGGGGAAGCGAACACCCTCAACTGGCTCGGCGTAGTCTACTCAGCATTGGGAGAAAAACAGAAAGCGCTAGAGTATTACAGCCAGTCCCTTCTCCTTTTTCGGGCAGTGGGCGATCGCAGCGGGGAAGCTACCACCCTCAGCAACATCGGCAGTGTCTACTCAGATTTGGGAGAAAAACAGAAAGCACTAGAGTATTTTGGCCAGTCGCTTCCCCTAGGGCGGGCAGTAGGCGATCGCGGTGGGCAAGCTTACACCCTCCACAATATCGGCGTAGTCTACTCAGATTTGGGAGAAAAACAGAAGGCGCTAGAGTATTGCAGCCAGTCGCTTCCCCTATTTCGGGCAGTAGGTGATCGCGGCGGAGAAGCTTACACCCTCACCGGCATCGGCGTAGTCTACTCACAATTGGGAGAAAAACAGAAAGGGCTAGAGTATTACAGCCAGTCGCTTCCCCTATTTCGGGCAGTAGGTGATCGCGGTGGAGAAGCTTACACCCTCACCAGCATCGGCGTAGTCTACTCAGAATTGGGAGAAATACAGAAAGCGCTAGAGTATTACAGCCAGTCGCTTCCCCTAGTGCGGGCAGTAGGTGATCGCCGTGGGGAAGCTTACACCCTCACCAGCATCGGCAGTGTCTACTCAGAATTGGGAGAAAAACAGAAGGCGCTAGAGTATTACAGCCAGTCGCTTTCCCTAGTGCGGGCAGTAGGTGATCGCCGTGGGGAAGCTGTCACCCTTTACAGCATCGGCAGTGTCTACGATGAGTTGGGAGAAAAACAGAAAGCGCTAGAGTATTACAGCCAGTCGCTTTCCCTGAGTCGGGCAACCGACGATCGCCGCGGAGAAGCTTACACCCTCACCAACATCGGCGTAGTCTACTCACAATTGGGAGAAAAACAGAAAGCGCTAGAGTATTACAGCCAGTCGCTTCCCCTGTTTCGGGCAGTTGGCGATCGCCGTGGAGAAGCTATCACCCTCACCAGCATGGCTTATGCCAAACGCGAACAAAACAATCTTACCGAAGCCCTCACTGACATTGAATCCTCTCTCAAAATCATCGAAAACCTCCGCACCAAAATAGCCAGCCCCGAACTCCGCAGCTCATACTTTGCCACAGTACAAAACTACTACGAACTCTACATCGATTTGTTAATGCAACTGCATAAAACTAATCCTAAATCCGGTTATGATACAAAAGCCTTAGAAGCCAGCGAACGTTCTCGTGCCCGCAGTCTCCTCGAACTTCTCCAAGAAAGTAACGCCAACATTCGCGAAGGTATTTCCCCCGATTTACTGCAACAAGAAAAGAGCCTGCAACAGCAACTCAATGCTATTGAAAAGCAGCGCATCGAAGCAATCAGCAGCCCCAACCCAATCAAACTAAAGTCGATGAAATCGACAAACAGCGCCTCGCACTTTTGCAAGAATATCAGCAAATTCAAACCGGGATTCGTAGCGCTAGCCCCCGCTACGCTGCCCTTACCCAACCCCAACCTTTAACACTCCCAGAAATTCAGAAACAGATTCTCGATGAAAACACGATTTTATTGCAGTATTCCCTCGGTGAAGCTCGCAGTTATTTGTGGGTTGTGACATCAACGGGACTAACTAGCTATGAATTGCCAAAACGCGCTGACATTGAAACAGCAGCAGTGGCTTTCCGCACCGCAGTAACTAGCCCAACCCAGAGAGATATGCCCCAAAAAGTTGCCGAAGCGAGTGCAAATCTAAGTCAATTAATTTTACAGCCCGCAGCAGCCCAATTAGCAAACAAACGCTTATTAATTGTTCCCGACGGCGTGCTGCACTATACCCCTTTTCCCGCGTTAACTCTTCCCCAAACCCAAGGACAAAATATCAATGTTCCCTTAATTGCCGAACATGAAATTATTACCCTGCCTTCCGCCTCAAGTCTCGCCATTCTCAGGCAAAATTATGCAGATAGAAAACCGCCGGGCCAAACTTTAGCAATTTTAGCCGATCCTGTTTTCAGTCCAGATGATGAAAGAATTAAAGGAAAAATCACCCAAGCCACTACTGACAAGTTAGAAGCAAATAACCTCGGTTTAAATCGCTCGCTCCGTGCTTCCGATCTGGGATGGCCGCCCAAACGCCTACTCTTTACCCGCCAAGAAGCCCAAACAATATCCAGCTTATTCCCCTCAGCTTCGAGCCGTCAAATATTTGATTTTGATGCCAGTCGCACTACTGCTACCGATGGAAATTTAGTCAATTATCAAATCATTCACTTAGCCACCCACGGCCTTGCCAACAGCAAAAATCCCGAACTGTCAGGAATTGTGATGTCGATGGTAGATGACAAGGGCAATCTTGTCAATGGTTTTTTGCGCCTCACCGATATTTTCAACTTGAAACTGTCAGCCAATTTAGTGGTTTTAAGTGCTTGTCAATCGGGAATGGGACAGAATGTTAAAGGCGAAGGAATGGTGGGATTAACGAGGGGTTTTATGTATGCGGGGGCGCAGCGGGTGGCGGTGAGTTTGTGGAGTGTGGATGATGAGGGAACTGCTGTGTTAATGCAAAAGTTTTATCAAAAAATGCTGCAACAAAAGTTAGCGCCGGCGGCAGCTTTGAGGGCGGCGCAGATTGAAATGATGCAGCAGGAAAAATGGAAATCTCCCTATTATTGGGCTGCTTTTACCCTTCAGGGCGAGTGGAAATGATATCAACTCTGGTAGCATCGGGATTAATATTACTCACAGTCAGGACACGGCAGTGCCGTGTCCCTACCCCTATTAATTGTAGGGACACGGCACTGCCGTGTCCTCTATATCCTTCCGATGCAACCGGAAACGATATGAAACAGTTAAAGTGTTTGCCAAATGTAAGGTGCGCTTAGCAACGGGCAAGATGCCCGTTCCACAACACATCAAATTATTTGTGGGGAGTAGGGGTGGGGCCAAAGAGCCCGCCCTACTAAAAAGTTTATCGGCCGCTAGCTAAAGCCTCCCGCAATTTGCGGCCCCGCGATTTATCCCGAAGTTCGGGAGTCGCCATCCGCAACACAAAATCCAGCAACCAAGGCGCAATTCGGTGACACCAAACTGCTAGATGACTTTGCCATCCTACTAAGATTTCCGGCGCATCTTTCTGCAATCCCGCGACAAGTGCTAGGGCAACTTTTTCGGGAGTTGTGGGCACTACCCACCGGAATTGCTCCAAGTCTCGCACCATGTCGGTATCTGTTAGAGATGGCAGCAAAGCTGTGACTCGAACATTGTACTGAGTTAACTCGCTACGCAAAGCTTGGGTGAATCCCAAAATGGCAAATTTGGTAGCAGAATAAGTCGCCATTGTGGGAGCGGCAATTTTGCCCATCAAGCTCGAAACATTGACGATGGTTCCCTCTTTTTGAGTCGCCATTCGCCGAGCTATCAAGCGGGTAATTGTGTAGGTTCCGAGCAAGTTTAAGGCGATTTCTTCCTCGATTAATGGCAGCGGGGAACGCAAGAATGATGCTTGGTGGGCGACGCCTGCACAGTTGACTAGCAGGTGAATCGGGCCGCTATCTCGCCAAGCTTGGGCGATCGCAATATTCACCGCTACTGACTGAGTTAAATCCAAAGCTAACGGCACTACTTCTGTGCCAAAAAGATCGATTTCCTCTGCCAGTTCAATTAATTGCTTGCGGTTGCGCGCCACAATCAACAAGCGTTTGACTCCTTGTCTCGCTAATGCCAGGGCGATCGATCGCCCAATTCCGCGCGAAGCTCCTGTAACAAGAGCTGTTTTTCCTTGAAGTTGCATAGATTAAACCTTTTGGTAGATGCTCACCGCGGCACGGAGTTATGAGTTGTGAGTTGTGAATTATTAGTTATGAGTTGAATGTTTTGGCGGTAACAACTCATAATTCATAATTGTGGGAAAGGCTATCTTGTTTCGATAGACCTCATTTATTTGTGGGGTTAACTCAAAACTAAAAACTGTTGAATCGCTAACGTGCGCGTGAGTTGAACTAAACTTTGGGTTGGCCAGAAATCAGTCAAATATCTGGTCATTTAACCTCATCCAAGCAGACAAACCTGAGATGGGCCAACCTAGTCGGAAATCATGGCCAAGCGGGCTTTATTACCGCTTTTTCTTCTGTTCGCGGAGGCGGACTTTACCTGTGTAGCCGCGAATTTATTCGCCGGCGATTGGTTTTCTTCAGTCCGCAGAGGCGGACTTTGCCTGTGTAGCCCCGAATTCATTCGCCGGGAATATTCACCCCGAATTTGTCATTTTTCGGGACTGGATTACCCCTCTTTTTTTAGTCCGCAGAGGCAGACGATATCCTGTGCCGGCGCGACTTACAATCGCCGGGGATTCGTGCGAATTGGCACAGGATAATTGAGCAATGCAGATTATCAATTCCACACCTCCTAGATATGAGAATTTCCTATCTACACACACCTTAACAACTTGACAGAGAAGTGGCAACAAATTTTAATAAATCTTCCGCAACACTTCTTTACAATTTTCTCAGACTGCCGATTTCCAAGTGCCGTGAAAGCCCAAAGGTATGACACCGGGCAATTCTAGCTGGCAAACAGGTTCGCGGGAAAGTCCGTCGCTGTCAAATATCCAGACTTCGCTGCTGTCAGAATTGCCGTCGTAAACAACTGTTACTATCCAACCTTTCTCCGACGAAATATCTGGAACGTAGATGGGCTCGGCGGGATAGCGATTTTCGCCACAGTCGGCAATTGTGAGATTGCGGCTTTGCGTGTCGAAACGGGCGATCGCACCGAAACGTTCCGGTACAATATCAACGTCAGGCCGATACATTGCCAGATAAATATATCGTGCGTCTTGCCCTATTTCGGCAGCAGGTACGATCGGAAACTCACAAGGTTTATCCAACAATTCTTCTATTCCTGTCACTTTCGCCGTCAGAGGATTGAGATGCACTCGGCAAAGAGTACCCTCCGCATCGGTGCTAGTTTCACCAGTCGGTACTTCTTTCAGTCGCTGATTAGTTTGAAAGTCAGCGAAGCGCACAAAATCTACAGCCACCGAACCATCTTCCTTCACAAAACCGTTAGCAAAATGCCACTGGAACCAAGGTTCAGTTTCGCCGCGACTAACTAAAGAGAGAGTTTCAGAGTCAAAAACTAATATCTGAGTACCTAACTCCGGTTTCCACTGAAAGGACTCGCTATAACTGCTAATTCCCGTTAACAATGGCAAAAAATTGACTTGCACCGGCGGGATGAAAAATATCAGATACTTTCCCGCAAAAACAAAATCGTGGAGCGCGTAAATTCCATCTAAAGCAACTGTTGATTGTTGCACGACTTGGCCAGTAAAATCGCTTTTATACAGATTCAACTTTGTAGTCGCACCGTTGGTAACTCCAAAGTTGAAAATATTGCCAGTAATCGGGTCGCGCTTGCAGTGAGCAGAATAAACAAATTTACTATCTAAACTGCCTAAATCGTCCGTTCCCTGAGTTTCCAGGGTTTGCAAATCGAGGCGGTGAGGCGGGCCACCTTCCCACAATGCCAAAAGGCGATCGGGCAAAGCTAAAACAGAAGTATTGGCAGCATTTTTAACAGTTTTAGTCCACCGCAACCACACAGGGCCCGGTGCTGTCATGCCATAATTACTGTAGAGAAATTTATCAGCTTTTTCTTCAGCTAGATATCCCGCTGTTTTCACGTAGCGATAAACAGCCGTAGCACCGACATCGGTAAAATGTACTGCCAAAATTGCACCGTCGCCATCAAACCAATGTCCCGCAGCAACACCGCCGCGTTCCAAACGTGCGGGCCCGTTGCGATAGAGAGTGCCGCGCAATCCTGCGGGAATTTTACCGCTTTTAACCAATAGCTGAGTCAGCGGAAACTCTGCAGCCGGACGGGCTAAAGCTTGAGCCCAAGATTTTTTAGCGGAGATTTTAGTGTCTGTTTTCATTTGAAACTGGCAATTTTAAACTGATATGACAGAAATTTTCCTATACAATTATAGCAAAAATTACCTAACAGCTATGACTCTCCGCCGCCGTACTCTGCTCACAACTTTTGGGCTGACTGCTATTGGTACTCAGCTTTTGCCGCTCGCCCAAACTAGCCTATCTCCCCAAAGTGCGATCGCTAATCCGCGCCGCCTGCAAGTCGGCGATACTGTAGCCTTAATCAATCCTGCCGCTTTCAACTACGAAAAAGAAGTGCAGCCATTTTTTAAAGTTCTCGATAACCTGGGTTTAAAAGTTAAATTGGGAGAGCATTTTTACGATCGCTACGGGTATTTAGCAGGCAAGGATGCCGATCGCGCCGCCGATGTCAACGCAGCCTTTGCCGATGACTCAGTGCAAGCTATTTTTACCGGGATGGGCGGCTGGGGCTGTGCTCGGATATTGCCGATCCTGGATTACAATATTATCCGCAACAATCCCAAAATTATTATGGGATTCAGCGATATTACCGCGCTGTTATTGGCGATTTATGCTAAAACTAATATGGTTACTTTTCACGGCCCTTTAGGTGTGTCAACTTGGAGCCCCTTTACAGTAAATTACGTCAAAAAAGTTTTGTTTGACGGAGGTTCTGTTACGATGCAAAACTCCAAAAGCGTGCAAGTTGAAACAATCGGGCGCGGAACCGCTAGGGGGAAACTAATCGGCGGGAATTTATCAGTAATAGCAGCAATGGTCGGTTCTGCATATTTACCTACCTGGGAAAACAGTATTTTGTTTGTTGAGGAAGTTGGCGAAGAAGTTTATCGCATAGATAGAATGTTGACGCAGCTTAAATTAGCGGGCATTCTCGATCAAATATCAGGTTTTATTTTCGGACAGTGTACCAAGTGCGAAGCTGAAAAACCCCAAGAGTCCCTAACCTTGCCTCAAGTCTTGTCCGACCACATTCGCCCTTTGAATATTCCTGCGTGGTATGGTTCTATGGTGGGACACATTCGCGAGCAGTTCACTTTGCCGATCGGCAAACAAGTCGAAATTGACGCAAATTCTGGTACAATCAGATTGTTATAATCCGCTGTCAATTAAATCTTGAACTCTTCTGGATATTCGCAAGGCTCTTCCTCTGGTTCTGCATTACCGGGTTCTGACCATTAATGACAACTTAAGACTAAAAACCTTTGTATCTCTCGTTCACAGCCGAGTCTAGATCCCCCTAAATCCCCCTGATTGTTGGGGAGTAGGGGTTGACTTTGATCCATTTCCGGTTCCCCCCTTGTTAAGGGGGGTTAGGGGGGATCTGGGCCTAATCATCAAACACCAGACCGGTATTACGTTTAACGTTAGTTAAGTCGTCACCAACGGGCAGCTCCCGGTAACGAGAAAATTAAACATACAATTAGGACGATCGTGAAAAACCGAGAATTCATCAAACCGCTAGCAGCAATAATCGTGACAATTCTTTGCCTGTTGCCACTCAATGCCTGTGCGGCAGCAAGTAAAACCGCCAACAGCGACTCCATTTATCAGCAGCGAACAGTCCACAATCCCGACGGCATCGGCAAATTTTACATGGGTCGAGAAATTGCCCAAGTCATGGGATATCAAGGCGCAAGTTGGCTGGAAAGACCGTCCCGCGGAATGGAAGAAAAATCAGCTCGATTAGTCAATAATCTCGATTTAAAAGCCACCGATGTTGTAGCCGACATTGGAGCAGGAACGGGATATTTTAGCTTTCGCATCGCTCCCTTAGTTCCACAAGGAAAGGTTTTAGCAGTTGACGTGCAGCCGGAAATGATTAATTTTCTAGAATTGAATAAACAAGAAAAAAATATCGCTAACGTTGAGCCAGTTTTGGGAAGTATCGACAATCCGAATTTACCGGAAAACAGCGTGGATTTAGTTGTGATGGTCGATGCTTATCACGAATTTGCCTATCCCAGAGAAATGATGCAAGGAATTGTGAAAGCACTCAAACCGGGAGGCCGCACGGTATCGATCGAGTATCGGGGCGAAAACCCGCTGATTCCCATTAAAGGTTTGCACAAAATGACGCAGAAGCAGGTGAAAAAAGAAATGGCCGCCGTAGGTTTAGTATGGAAAGAGACAAAAGATATCTTGCCCCAGCAGCATTTGATGGTGTTTGAGAAAAAATCTCAAATTTAGCAGCCAAACAGAGCGATTATATACCATTTTTACTCATTTTTGTCAAGGTACAAAAGACGTATTTTTGAGGCGCGCGATCGCTCAGTCAAACATACTAAGCCTTAAGTAACCATTAAGATAGACATTTTACTAAAAATACCATTTACAATTAAAAATTGATAACCCAGAGGCGCTTCCTTCATTTTTCAAGCGAAGAAGTGTCGCTATTAAGAAGTACCAGCGTGAACATTCCAAGTTCCATCCTCACCATGCTCGCCGGCATCGGAGTGACTCTGATCAGTCTCTGGTACGGGCAGAATCACGGTTTGATGCCGATCGCCGCCTCTGACGAAGCATCCCAGATAGACGGACTATTCAATACAATGATGACCATTTCCACTGGACTATTTATCATGGTGCAGGGAGTGCTCATCGTTGCTGCAATTAAATATCGCCGTCGTCAGGGAGACAACACAGACGGGCCGCCTTGGCATGACAACTTTCCCTTAGAAATTCTTTGGACAGCCGTGCCGGCGGTGATTATTTTAGGAATCGGAGTCTACAGTTTTGAGATTTACAACTCAATGGGGGGCCTCGATCCGATGGGCAATCATGACCACGGCACCATGCAAGCGCACTCTAAAATGCGGGGAAGTGCGATCGCAGCCACACTCTCAGATACACCCCAAAACGCCCCTCAAATTCCGTCTCAAAAACTCGTTGCTTTAGGGGTAGGCGCTTCCCCAGAAAATGAAGACAAACCAGCAGACTTAGTTGTCAATGTCACAGGTTTGCAGTACGCCTGGATTTTTAGCTATCCAGAAAGCGGCGTTAGTTCTGGCGAACTGCATATGCCAGTCAACCGCGACGTACAGCTAAATATCTCAGCTCAAGACGTGCTGCACGCATTTTGGCTGCCGGAATTTCGCCTCAAACAAGATGCAATTCCGGGGCGGCCGAGCGAACTGAGATTTACACCAACTAAAACCGGCGAATACCGGGTTGTTTGTGCTGAATTGTGCGGCGCTTATCACGGAGCGATGAAAGCTGTAGCAGTCGTTCACACGCCAGAAGAATTCGACACTTGGCTGCAAAGCCAGCAAGTTGCTAGCAGTCAAAACTTAGAGCAAGCAGTTGCAGTCAATCCAGGGGAATTGTCAGACGGAGAATTTTTGGCTCCCTACGTCAGGGAAATAAAAATTAATTCCGAAACCCTAGAACAACTTCACCCAACTCATCACTAAAAATAGTCATTAGTTCCTGGCACTGGGTCTTCGATCCTGAGCTAATAACTAATGACTAATAACTAATGACTAATAACTATGACACAAGCACAGTTCCAAGAAAGTGCAAACACTGAGGCTCGCGGAACAGCGCCCGCCGATAGACATTGGCGCGACTACTTCACTTTTAATACCGACCACAAAGTCATCGGTATTCAATACCTAGTCACAACATTTATTTTCTATCTAATCGGCGGCGTGATGGCAACTTTGGTGCGAACCGAACTCGCCACCCCCGACTCCGATTTTGTCACCCCCGAACTCTACAACAGTTTATTTACTGTTCACGCGACGGTGATGATCTTCCTGTGGATTGTACCCGCCGGAGCCGGATTTGCTAACTTTTTGATCCCCTTAATGATCGGGGCCAAAGACATGGCATTTCCCCGCCTGAATGCCGTTGCCTTTTGGATGATTCCCGTAGGTGGCGTCTTGCTATTGAGCAGTTTTTTTGTAGGAGCTCCGCAGGCGGGTTGGACTTCCTATCCGCCTTTGAGTTTAGTTACTGCTCAAGCCGGGGAAGAAATTTGGATTCTCAGCGTTTTGATTCTGGGAACTTCTTCGATTTTGGGGGCGCTGAATTTTGCCGTTACCATCTTTACCATGCGGGTTCCGAGCATGGGTCTCAATGATATGCCCTTGTTTTGCTGGGCGATGATTGCGACTTCAGCGCTGAGTTTGATTGCTACTCCAGTCTTAGCCGCAGCTTTGATTTTGCTGTCGTTTGACTTGTTAGCGGGGACGGCATTTTTTAACCCGACCGGCAACGGCGATCCGATCGTCTACCAGCATTTATTCTGGTTTTATTCGCACCCCGCAGTTTACATTATGATTCTGCCCTTTTTCGGGGTGATTTCAGAAGTTTTGCCGGTGCATTCCCGCAAGCCAATTTTTGGTTATTTGGCGATCGCATATTCCAGTCTCGCGATCAGCTTTTTGGGCTTGATCGTGTGGGCGCACCATATGTTTACCAGCGGCACTCCCGGCTGGCTGCGGATGTTTTTTATGATCACTACTATGATCATCGCCGTACCCACTGGGATTAAAATATTTAGCTGGTTGGCAACTATTTGGGGAGGCAAACTCCGGCTTGTCAGCGCCATGCTATTTGCGATGGGTTTTATCTCAACATTTGTCCTCGGTGGCATCACCGGGATCATGGTGGCTTCCGTACCTTTCGACATTCACGTTCACGACACTTACTTTGTCGTCGCTCACCTACACTACGTGCTGTTTGGCGGCTCAGTGTTTGGCATTTACGCTGCTTTTTACCACTGGTTCCCCAAAATGACGGGGCGGATGATTAATGAATTTTGGGGTAGAGTTCACTTTGTTTTAACCTATGTTGGCTTTACTGTAACTTTCCTGCCGATGCACGCTTTGGGGATGCAAGGAATGCCTCGGCGGGTAGCAATGTACGACCCGAAATTTACCACAATTAATGTCATTTGTACTGTCGGTTCTTATATGCTGGCAGTGTCTACAATCCCGTTTATCATTAATGTGATTTGGAGCTGGATGTACGGCCCCAAAGCAGGTGACAATCCTTGGCAAGCTTTGAGTTTGGAATGGATGACGACTTCGCCGCCCCCGATCGAAAATTTTGAAGGAGTGCCGGTATTGGCAACAGGGCCTTACGATTACGGCATGGAAAAAATTCAGAATACAGGGGAACGTCTCAGACTTAAGTTGAGGGAAAATGCCACCCGCAACGCCCAGAAAACAGGTATTCCTATTGCGGAGGCTCAAGCTTCAACTTTCTTTGGCGGTACTGCAACTTTGGTCGCTCCTGAATCAGAGATAAATGTTGATTCTCCTGCTGATGAAAGTCAAGATGGCGAATAGTTATTAGTCATCAGGCATTAGTCATTGGGCATTGTTGACGGTTGACGGTTGACTGTTAACTAATGACTGATGACTAATGCCAACTGACAACTGACAACTGACAACTGACAACTGACTTCTTCATTACCAATTTCTTATGCAAATTCCAGCGATCGATCCGACAAAAACAGCCCTAAATTACCACCACGAGGGCGAAGTAGAAGCACACGGCGTCGAGCATCCCGACCACCGGATGTTAGGGGTAATTGTGTTCCTGTGCGCTGAAGGCATGATATTTTTCGGTATGTTTGCCGCGTATTTGATTTATCGGGCGATGGCCCCCGTGTGGCCTCCTGAAGGTACGCCCGCGCGAGAGTTATTGCTGCCGGGAATTAATACCCTGATTTTGATTTCTAGCAGTTTTGTGATTCACAATGCTGATAGTGCAATCAAAAAGAATGATGCCGCCGGAATGCGGAATTGGTTGCTCGTAACTATTGCTATGGGCGCAGTTTTCTTGGGAGGTCAGGTTTACGAATACACTCATTTAGAGTTTGGCTTGACGACTAATTTGTATGCCAGTTGCTTTTACGTTTTGACTGCTTTTCACGGCTTGCACGTTACGTTTGGAGTGCTGCTGATGGCGGGGGTAGTGTGGCGATCGCGCACGCAAGGTCACTATTCTAGCGAGCACCACTTCGGAATCGAAGCGACTGAGATTTACTGGCACTTTGTCGATGTGATTTGGATTGTTTTGTTTCTGTTACTGTATATTTTGTGATCCCAGAGGCTTTTGGGCCTCTGCCACAAGAGATTTGTATGACCCCCAAGTGGGGGTTTTTTTATTGTTTGGAGAGTGCGATCAACTTTCATATCAAGTCCGGTCGAGCGACCGCGATTTTCGTAGGGGCGGGTTCACCAACAATACCTGCCAATAATTGACAATCTCAAAAACCCGCCCCGACCGGGATATTATGGTTAATCGATCGACTTTCATTCACCTCCTCAAAGCCGATCGCGCTAAACTAAAAGTAGCAATTCTCCTATCCAGCAGCATTGAGAAAATTATGCAGTGCGAATTGTGCGATCGACAAATGGAAGCATTAACCGCCCATCACCTCATCCCCAAACAAAACACTAAGCGGAAAAACGAAGATCCAAGCCCGACAATCGACATTTGCTCAGCCTGTCACCGCCAGATTCACTCTCTATTTGACAACAAACACCTAGCCCAAGAGCTCAACACCCTGGAAAAGCTCAAAAATAACCCTGAACTCCAGAAATTTGTCTCTTGGATTAAGAAACAAAAAACTGACAAACGCATTCAAGTACGCGGCAAAAAAGCTCGATCGTAGGGCCAGAAATTAGGTATATACTCCTGGACGCAGTTACTTTCTGAGGCCCGGTTTCTTCATTAATTTTTCGTTCCCTAACCCAAAATTTTACATAGCAACCCGGTTTGTTTGCGTAAATCCTAGTATAGTGATTTACTTATGCGTAACAAGCGGCCAACAATTATCATGAACCTCACCTCCCTCGAACTCGCAAAAGACCGAGCGCGCATCTTCAAAAACTACCTCCAAATGGAAATAGATGCCCAAGCTAACATCAACAAACTAGCTTTTTTAGACCGGGGCATTGAAAAATCCCCTTACCAACAACACATTAAAAACTATCCCGATTATCTCAAACAGAAACCAGACGGCTTAAAAGTAATTAGCTCTATTCCCGGCCCCAATAATCCCCTCAAACTTACCCCGTTTCCCAGCCTGGGAGAACTACCTCAAATTAACTCTCAAGCTTTAAGTTTCCTCCACGAAGATATCAAACAAGCCTGCGTTTGCATTGGTACTTTTGTAGACGGCAAAATTCAGGCACAGTGGCTGGGAAAAAACGCACTTACCAATGCTGAGCAGTGGAGTGCGACTAAAATTATTGCACTCCTTAATATCGTCAGCCAAGTAAATAGCAAATATCCCGACTGCGACATTGACAACTGCGTTGTTAGAGATGGCAACGGGCTAAGACACGATTTTTACTTTTACGATTTAGCAAAAGACATGATTAGCTATGCCTCAAATATAGGTAGTTCAAACTCCTTAGCTGCGATGTTCAAACGCTTCGATACTCGTATAGGACTAGAGCAATGGATGAAGAGCGCTACTGGCAATAATGACCTAATTTTTCGCGGCGATTACGGCGAAAATCCTTATCACAACAACCCAAAAATCTTCGATCTCACCAAAAAACAAGTGCTGCTAAGTGCCGCATTAAACAGCACCAAACAAAGTAATTCCGTATCTGCTTATGACTTGACTAGGCTAATTTCCATGTTAGGATGGCACTTCCACATCGAACAGCGATCGCGCATGAAAGCATCTCAGTGGAACAGCTTAGAAAGCATTGTCAGAGCAATGGGACATGACAGCGCTCGATATGTGGACGTAGCAATTAAAACTTTGGGGATGGATACTCTCATCACTTCTCCAGTAATTATCTCAAAATTGGGTTACGGACTGAGCGCGATCAGGGGAACCCTAGAAACAGTTTATGTGGCTTTAGTGCGGTTTGTTGACGAGCGGCCAAAAGCGGCGGGAAAGCCGGCAAAACTCAGAACTTTAGCCATGAGTTTGCGGGCAGAAAAACCTGTAGGCGGTTCCAGCAGTGTCGATCGCCTAGCGATCGAACTCGACGCCAGATTTTGCGCCGAAGTCACGGAAATTCTCCGCCGGTTGTTTGCCGAAGAATTTTAAAGGCGGGCGATCGACTAATTAGAAAGTCGGTGAAACTTGCGATAAAGCATCCTCTCCACCGGCTTTCCTCCCCGCAAATGTTGCTCAGTTATTGTAGCAACTTCTTCAGGGCAAACGCCATTGTACCAAACCTCTTCTGGCAGCACCAACACCATCGGCCCGTTGCCGCACTGTCCCAAACAACTGCTAGCAACAACTTCAACTTCTGAGGGCGACAATTGCTGAAAAGCTGCCAGTACCTTTGCTGAATTTTGCTTCCGACAAGTGCGATTTTGGCAAACGAGAACTTGCCTAGAAGATTGGATAATTTTCATATTTTTTAGTTGACAGTCGGCTGAATATATGCTACCTTTTTATCATGGGAATAGGTGTAGCCATATATGCCCAAATTGTAGGAAAGTCGTTAAAAACTTTGGACGGGCTAGAAGCCCATCCCACAACTCATTAAACTTGAATTGCATTCAATCGCTTTGAATTCCTCAAATTATCGTGGGGAGTAGGGGTTGGGCGTCCCGCCCGCCCGAAAAATACAATTTAGATGCGGGACAGCTTAAGACTTCAACGCACCCTACGGTTAATCTGGTGACAAACCTTTGGAAGCCAACCATTGTCGATCGAACAAACGCGACTGATACCGAGCCCCGCCGTCGCAGAGTACCGTAACAATCGTATGTCCAGGCCCCATTTGCTTCGCTAAAGCCACAGCCGCCCCTACATTAATCCCCACAGAACCGCCCATAAACAGCCCTTCTTTCCTCAGCAGTTGGTAAATCACCCGGACAGCTTCAGTATCGTCAATTTGGATGGCGTCGTCTACCGGGGCATTCTCCATATTTGCAGTGACGCGAGTGGTGCCAATTCCCTCAGTAATCGAACTACCTTCAGTCTTAATTTCCCCTGTTTTGAAATAACTGTAAAGCCCGCTGCCCATCGGGTCTGCCAAGACAATTCTCACAGCAGGATTTTTTTCTTTCAAAAACATTCCTACGCCAGCAAAAGTGCCGCCAGTACCAGTAGCTGTTACCCAAGCATCAATTTTCCCGTTTGTTTGTTCCCAAATTTCCGGGCCAGTTGTCTCGTAATGAGCTCGGCGGTTGGCTAAATTGTCAAACTGATTTGCCCAGACTGCATTCTCCATTTCTGCCGCCAATCTTCCCGACAATTTGACATAATTATTCGGGTCTTTGTAAGGGACAGCGGGAACAGTCCGAACTTCAGCGCCCAAGGTTTTCAAAGCATCGATTTTTTCTTGAGATTGGTTATCGGGAATCACAATCATACATTTGTAACCTTTAGCGTTGCAAATGTGGGCCAAACCGATGCCAGTATTGCCCGCAGTGCCTTCAACAACAGTGCCGCCCGGTTTCAGCAAGCCTTTTTCTTCTGCATCTTTGATGATGTATAAAGCAGCCCTATCTTTAACGGAACCGCCGGGATTGAGAAACTCTGCTTTACCGAGAATTTCGCAGCCAGTTTCATCGCTGAAGCTGTTTAAGCGAATTAGTGGTGTGTTGCCGATTGTGCCTACAAAGCCGTTTTTAATATCCATATTTTTTGCGTGTGTGTATCCTATAATTAATTTTTACAATAAGTTGATATTTATTGCTAGCAGTTTTACCAAATCTTGCTCATATTGAGTATAAATCCGGCCAAAACGGGGTCGCCGCTGACTGTCGCGGGATTCTCCAAACATTCCTCTGGTAAACCAGGACGGTAAATATAAACTCTGCGATTTTTGCGGTCAATTAACCAGCCTAACTGCACTCCTGGTTCTCTCATATATTCTTGCATTTTTTCTTGCAATGGCTTTAAGTCCTCAAAATCGGGTCTGAGTTCAACTACAAAGTCAGGGCAAATTGGTGCAAATTTTTCTTGCTGTGCTTTTGATAAAGCATTCCACCTTTCCAGTTTAATCCAAGAAGCGTCAGGCGATCGCACGGAGCCGATCGATAAAATAAATCCTGTACAAGAAGCAAAGGCAATGCCAGTTCCGTCTCCCTTTGTCCAAATTCCCAGTTCTCCAGTTAAAATAGCATTGCGGTTGCTGCTGATGCCCCCAACGAGAGTCAACAATAGTATTTCTCCCCGCTGGTTGCGTTCTATTCGCAAGTTTCGATTGAATTGACAAAACTCAAAAAATTGGTCTTCTGTCATTTGCAACTCTGGCGGCATTCGCAGTATGATCGGAGATGACAGCATTTTGCCTTTCCTCTAATCTCAATTCTCAAACAAAATTGCATAATTTCTCTGTTTGTAGTGAGGACTTCAGTCCTCAAAAATGAGGAGTAAAGAAGGAAGTCCTTACTACAAACAGGGTGGTAAATTAAACCTATTTATTCGGCTGAGGAGTCATCCGCAAATAAGGCTTAATCGGCGTGTAGCCTTTAGGAAATTTCTCTTCCAACTCTTTCGGGTCGGTAATCGAAGGTACGATTACGCAATCGTCGCCATCTTTCCAATCAACCGGAGTCGCAACGCTGTATTTGTCGGTAAGTTGCAAGGAATCAATTACTCGCAAAATCTCATTAAAATTCCGACCAGTGCTCGCCGGATAAGTAATGCTCAAACGCAATTTCTTTTGCGGGTCAATCACAAAAACTGTGCGGATTGTTAAGTTATTCAGCGAGTTGGGATGGATCATGTCGTAAATGTCGGAGACTTTACGATCGCCATCTGCTAAAATCGGATAATTGAGGGTGACATTTTGAGTTTCCTCAATATCTTTAATCCAGCCCATGTGAGAATCCACATCATCGACGCTGAGGGCAATGGTTTTGACACCCCGCTTTTCAAATTCAGACTTTAGACGGGCCACTGCACCGAGTTCTGTGGTACACACTGGAGTATAGTCTTTCGGGTGGGAAAACAACACGACCCAGCTATCGCCAGCCCAGTCGTAGAAATTGATTTCCCCTTCAGAGGAAGCTTGGGTAAAGTTCGGAACTGTATCGCCTAATCGCAGAGTCATAACTGATTTCCTCTAATTTTATTTAAGGACTGTTCCTTATCATGCCATAATTGCCCGGTTTCTCGATCGAGCTGTAAAGGATTCTAAACTTTTTGGTCGATCGATCGGCAATTCCACTACTGTAATGTATGTGTGGCTTATACCGCTGAATTTTCTTCCTATGCTTTACTTTTTGCTTAAGGCAATACAGCCTATTTTAGTCCCGCTGTGTTTTGTGTCCGCCTGGGGCATAGTTTTTTTGCTGTGTTTGAGTGTCGGGCGTACTGTCACCGACTCCCTGCGTCGAGCTCAGCGGATGCACCAAATCCCTTGTGCTAACTGCGTATTTTTCACGGGCGACTACCACCTCAAGTGTCCCGTTCAGCCTACTATAGCTTTATCTGAAGATGCGATCGACTGTCCTGATTATCGAGGGCATTCGGGAATTTACGGTTAAAAAATCCGGCCGCTACTTTACATATTTCTTAACATCTCTGGCTCTTTCAATTAAACTTAAGTTGTGGTAAAGAGATTTTCAGGAGAGGGGAAAGAATGCTAATTCAAAAGCTAAATGCCTGCGATGAGTTTATTGCTGGCGACGGTACTCAACTGCGAGAATTGCTGCATCCAGACAAACAAGCTGTGGATTTGCGTTACAGTTTAGCCCACGCCGCTTTGCCACCGGGACAAACTTCTGCGCTGCACTCCCTGACAACTTCTGAAGTTTACTACATCCTCAGCGGTCTTGGGGAGATGCACATCGACGACGAAAATCAATTCGTGGAAGCCGGAGATGCAGTTTACATTCCGCCAAACGCCAAGCAGTTTATTTACAACTGTGGCACAGAGCCGCTAATATTTATTTGTATCGTCGATCCCGCGTGGCGGAAGGAAGACGAAACAATTTTCGACTAATTTTCTAGTGTTTCTCCTTTTATGCTCGTTACCCGGCTCTGCCCGGTAACGCATATCTAGAGGCTCTGCCTCTACTGAAAAAAACATCACAAACCGAAAATTTCTTTTAATAACAACTTTAACAACAACAGCACCCAGCCATATGTACCGAGTGATTTCCTCTTTTTTCAACTTCGATGCGGAGTTGCAATAATCCTCGGATTCAGTTGCATTGCTCCCCTCTCATTAGTTGAGGAAGTATCAGCTTTGTTGGTGGGTGCTGCTATTGGTTTTTAATGAGACAGATGTGAGATTAGACAGCGTTTTACTCCTTAGATTCTATTGTGAACTTCGCTGCGGTATCTAGATGTGGTATCTGTCAGAGAAGCTTTTTGTTCGCTTCATATTATTAATTTAGCACCTTCTTCTAGAAGTGCAAGTACCTGCAACTAAACTTTACAACTTTAGAAGTAACCACGGAGAATTATGAAGTTAAATTAAGCATTGAGCTTTCTAGCTGCTCAGCTAAAATAGTAGAGTTCGGCTGTGCTTGCTGCTGCGAGAAACGGCATAATATCTGTATGAAAACAACCAAACTCATCAAACTATGCGCCTTGTCGCTGAGTATCTTTCTGCAGTGCAGCAGTGCAGTGACAGCCCAAACGACGGCGAACCCTCAACCTGGGCAGACTTACACTAACCAAGAGATTCTGCAACAGTTGGTAAAGGCAAAAGTCGTGTATCTGGGAGAAACCCACGATAGCGCGGAAGACCACCAAGCTCAACTAAAGATTATCCGAGAAATGCAGCGGCAAAATCGGAAAATTGCGATCGCGATGGAAATGTTTCAGCGTCCCTTTCAAAGTGCGATCGACAACTACTTAGCAGGTAAACTGACTGAAGAGCAATTAGTCGAGCAAACAGAGTACGATCGCAGATGGCGTTTTCCCTGGGAATCTTACGCCCCCATTTTGCGGTTTGCCAAAGAAAATCAACTACCTGTCCTTGCCTTAAATACACCATCCGAAGTAACGAGAAAAGTTGCCCGTCAAGGTTTAGAAAGCCTCACAGCAGAGGAAAAAAAGCACATTCCGCCAATATCCGAAATTCGCACCGACAACGCCGAATATCGGCAACTGCTGCTAGAAGTTTACCAGCAACACCAAAAGGCAGAACAGGGAAATAGTACGGCTTTTGAAAGATTCTTGCAAGCCCAAGTTTTGTGGGACGAAACTATGGCGGAAAAAATAGCTGAATTTGTCAAAGCAAACCCCGACTATCAAGTTGTGGTGTTGGCGGGGAAAGGACACATTATTTACGGTTACGGCATTCCCAGTCGCGTCGAGAGGCGTTTGGGAGTCGGGAAGGTAAAAATGCGATCGGTTTTACTCAATTCCAGCGACAATCCTGTTTTGTCGGCAGATAAACCCATTGCTGACTTTGTTTGGAAGCATTGATTTGATATGATCTCAAAAATATAACCCACTCAGCCAGAGCGAGAACCAAATCGTGAAAGTCAAGCGTCTAAAAATGAACTCATTCCGAGGCATCAGCGATTTGACCCTGGAGTTTGATAAAGATGAGCCGACTGTGTTCATCGGTATCAACGGTGTGGGGAAGTCCAGCATACTTGAGTGTTTGGCTATTCTTCTCTCCTGGCTGACAAAGCGAATTCAAACTCCCAATAGTTCTGGACGTTTTTTCCACGAAGATGATATCAAAAAAGGATGCAAAGAAACTCACAGCGAAATTACAATTTCAATCAATGACTGGCCGGAAGTGGTATGGTCTTTAACCAAGGTCAGTAAAGGGCGAAGCAAGGATACTAGCAGCAACCTTGGGGACTTAAAAAGAGTTGTCGATCGCCTACACAGTGAGTTAGATGCTAATTCTTACGCAGCATTGCCTCTGGCTGTTTACTACCCAACTAACCGTGCCGTACTTGATATTCCTTTGAAGATTAGGACGAAACATTCGTTTGAGCAGATAACTGCTTATGACGAGGTTCTCACGGGAGGACAAATCGATTTTAGGCGCTTTTTTGAATGGTTTAGAGAGCGGGAAGATTTAGAAAACGAATTACGGCTCAATAATACTAATGAGTATCGCGATCGCGAACTAGAAGCAGTCAGATATGCGATCGAGAACTTACTAGACGGGTTTTCAAATTTACGGGTTAGGCGATCGCCTTTGCGAATGACTGCAGACAAACAAGGCGATGAACTGATCGTCAATCAACTATCCGATGGTGAAAAATGCTTGTTAGCACTAGCAGGAGATTTAGCAAGGCGTTTGGCGATCGCAAATCCGAATCCAGATTGCAATCCGCTTGAGGGTTCCGGCGTTGTTTTGATTGACGAGATTGAGCTCCACTTGCACCCAAAATGGCAACGGGCGATTATTCCGAATCTGAAAAAAACCTTCCCAAATTGCCAGTTTATAATTACGACTCATTCGCCACAGGTAATCAGCGATCTCAAATGGGTTCATCTTTTGAGGTCAACATCTGAAGGAATTGCGATCGATCGAGTACCCTCCTTTGGGAAAGATAGCAATCGGATTCTAGAAACGCTTATGGGAACTCCCGAACGTCCGCAGCAAATTATAGAATCTTTACGTGAATTGTTTCGCTTTATAGACAATGGCGAACTCGGAAATGCACGGCAATTGCGCCAAGAATTAGCACACCGAATGGGAGAAGAAGATCCTGAATTTGTGAGAGCAGATTGGCTAATTCAACGCAAGGAAATTCTCACTAAATGAAATATATTCAAAAGGGGAAAGAACCTCAAAAATTTTCCGACTGGAAGGCTATACAGAAGTCTCTCGGTGTCAACTATGATTACAAATATCTTTCCAACCCTGAGAAAAAAGCGGTACACATTTCTTTGCTAAGTGAACAAGGCTATATTTGCTGCTACTGCTGTATGAGAGTTGAGCAAAGCAATAGCCATATTGAACATCTAGCCCCCCAGAGCAAGACTGATTCCGAATTATCTCTTGATTACACAAATATGCTAAGCTCTTGTGGCAGATATCCAAATTGGCCAGAGTATTGTGGCAATAAGAAGCAGAATTTTGCGATCGGGGTTTCGCCACTACAAGCCAACTGTGAAGAATTTTTTAATTACTCTAGCATTGGTGAGATACTGCCAACTGCAAATAATTTAGCTCATCAAAAAGAGGCTCAAAGAACCATTGAAGTTTTGGGACTCAATCATTTTGACTTAACAGAGGGACGAAAGCAAGCATTTGAAGCACTGGAAGGAATAACACAGGAAGAGGCAGAATTATTAGCTCAAGTTTGTCAACAAATGAATGCACAAGGGCAATACCAGCCTTTTTGTAATGCAGTTTTGTATTTTCTCAAAGATTTATTTGGTGTTTCTTAAGTTTAATGTTACCCAAAGATTGCGCGATCGACGATCGGACTTAATATAAACTTGACCCCACCGCATCACCCGATCGCAGATTGCAGAAACTCGATGCACCAAGGCACACTTTACATATCGGTCATCGGTCGGTTATATTTACTACAAACCGCGCGCCCGGTGTGGGAGACTCCTCAGTCAATCGATTTTAGATTTTAGATTTTAGATTTTAGATTGAAGCATTGGCCCCACGGATAAATACGTTCGGCAAGTTTCATCGGATACAGGTTTTTTATTTCTGGGTCCTGAGTCTGCGAAGGAATGAATCACGTGGCGGGTATCCTGGATGCTTTCAGTCACGTCGGCCCGGTTTTTTATTGGTGACTATTTATTTAACTAATATATGTTAAGGCAAGAGACAGCGATCGCCTTCCTTTGCTAAAATATAGCTTGGAAATGTCAAGATTATCTTGTCAAAATATCAGGAAATACCGTGAACAATAGACCAAAAATACTTGCATTTGCCGGGAGTACCCGCGAAGCATCCTACAACAAACTGCTGGTAAAAGTTGCGGCGGCTGGGGCTACGGCGGCGGGCGCAGAAGTTACTTATGTAGATTTGCGCGATTTGCCGATGCCGCTATTTGACGAAGATTTGGAAGCAAAAGAGGGAGTGCCAGAAAATGCCCGTAAATTCAAGGAATTAATGGTAGCGCATGACGGGTTTTTGATAGCTTCCCCTGAGTATAACAGTTCAGTTACGCCTGTGTTGAAAAATGCGATCGATTGGGTATCGCGCCCAGCACCCGGTGAACCGGGATTGGTGGCATTTACTGGCAAAGTAGCGGTAATTATGAGTGCTTCCCCAGGCGGAATGGGGGGTTTGCGAGGATTGGTTCATTTGCGATCGATCCTGGGGAATATTAACGTATTGGTGCTCCCGGATCAGAAAGCAATTCCCCAAGCTTTTGAAGCATTTAATACTGACGGTACGATGAAAGATCCCAAACAGCAGGACGCTGTTGAGAATCTAGGTGCTAAGTTGTCTAATGTGCTGTCGAAATTAATCGCATGAGGCAATAAATTCATTTTGCAGTAGGGATACAGCAATGTTGTGTCCCTATCCTAGTATCTGTTATTTCGCTGGCTGCATCAAGTGCGATTCATAGAATAAAAGCCTTGAAACGGCATTGTTAAAATGCCCAATATCCGACTAATTTCATTAACAAAAAAGTCTCGCTTGTCAATAAAAATTGTGCTGTTACTCAATTTAAGAAACTTCCAATCAGTACCCGTAGTAACAGCCCCATAAATAATTTCAATTTGCTCTCCGCTGCGCTGATTAAATAATTGGGCGGCTACCATTTCTGCAATACACTGGCCTAAACCGGATTTAATACTTTCATTCTTAGCCTCTGTGAGAGTAATTACGGGGGCGCGAATTTCATAGGAATCCTTCGATGCAGTGAGAATATAATCGCAATACCCGTTTAAGCCCGCTTCTACATCTACATTGAATTCAGAACCAGAGAAAAAACCAACTTGAAAATTAAATTGTCGCCTGACTTCCAATAATATTGGAGCAATAATTAATTCAGCGCGAGCCTTTTCTGTATTAATTGCAGTAGCTAAAGACAGGTTTTCAGTTAAAGTAGTTTGCAAATAAGAACTTGGCTGCACCTCTGCGATATCACTAAACAAATCTAAAGGTTCTTCTACGGTTAAATTAAAAGATTCTCTAACTTTCGCTAAAGTTGTAAAGTCGCTGTATGCCACAGGCTAACCTCCTTGCTCGATTTTGGCGATTGCATTCTCAAATTGCTACAATTATAATTGATTGGCTGTTATTCTCACCCCCAAATTAACATGACATTCACCGGAGATCCCGACTCAGCACCTGCTTTGCCGACAGCCGCAGAAGCAGCGGTTGCCAAAACCAGCAGCCGCGCTTTAGAATCGCACTTGCAAAATCATCCGTCTGGCGAATCCCTCAAATTGATATTAAACGAAAAAGAGGGAAAGACAATTGACATACCTGCAGCAGCATTGCCACTGCTGTTAGCGATTTTACAACAGACAAGCAGCGGCAATACTGTCAAGCTGATTCCAATTACTGAGGAACTCGATATCTGGCAGGTTGAGGCCATACTGAATGTCTCCCGCGAGTATGTGTGGCAGTTATTAGATTCGGGCGAAATTCCTTACAAAATGGTACGCACCTGTCGCCGGATACGTTATGAAGATGTAATGAAATATAAAAAGCAGGATTATGACAAAAGAAGTAAATTGCTTGACGAACTTGTCGCAGAATCAGAAGCACTCGGTTTGTACGACTAACTCATGGAAATTGTAAAAGTTGTCTGCGATGCTAATGTTTTGTATTCAGCCGCACTCCGCGATTTTCTGATGGAATTAGCCGTGGGTGATGTGTTTGAGCCGAGGTGGACAGAAGAGATTCACGGCGAATGGATAAGAAACGTGCTTCTGAACAATCCAAATCTCACATTAGAACGGCTTGCCAGAACCAAAAATCTGATGAATGCAAGCATTAAAAATTGTGTGGTGACTGGCTACGAGCCAATTATACCAGATTTGGAACTTCCAGATCCGGGCGATCGGCACGTTCTAGCAGCAGCAATTCATTCTCGCGCGGATTTTATCGTTACTTTCAATCTCAGGGATTTTCCTACTGAGAATCTCAAACAATATAATATTGAACCGCTGCACCCAGATGACTTTATCCTACGCTTTCTCAACTTAAAGTTTGAAGGTGTATGCAAAGCAGCCGAGAAACAAAGAATCAGGCTCAAAAATCCGCCAAAAACGCCTGACGAGTATTTACAGACGCTGGTAGAATTGGGACTGCCACTGTCAGCACATCGGATGCGAGAATTGTGCTATCGAGATTAGTTCGATCGCAAACCGCAGAGTTTTCCGAGTTTCTTCCCAGGTTTATTCTTGTATCTTCCCCCAGGCTAACTCTTCGACCTAGCCAATATACCGCTCATCTACTTTTTCCAAGACCGCAGTAAACGTATTTTCCATTATGCCTCTACTTGAAAACGGGTATAATTTTATTTCCTAGAGATAATAGCTCGTGAAAACATTACCACAAATTGTACCGAAACCGCATCACCCGATCGACGTAAAATAAAACCACCCGATCGCAGATTGCCAGAAATAGACAAGAGTAGGCATACTTGAACTATCGGTCATCGGTCGGTATATTTCTTCCAAACAGCACGGCAGGCGTGGGAGACTCCTCCGTTACGCCTGCCCTGCAGTTTTATTTAATAATTGTTCGATTTCCTACGGCATAGCTTCGCTTCACCTAAATTACCCCATTTTTTTCTTCTTCCAAGCCTCGACAAACGGCAAAAACACCGACACCAACTCCTGCCGATTCATCACCAAAGTCGGATAAGAAACTCTCCCGTAATTCTTCCCCACTTCCAGCGGAAAAATCCCCTGGGATTCCAGCGGCAACCAAACTGCACCAGCAGCCTTCACAATTACCCAACTCCCCGCAATATCCCAAATTTTCGGAGTCGCTTCCACCCCTCCCATAGCCACACCCGAAGCCACCGTCAAAAAATTGTAACTAGCCATGCCCAACATCCGAATTTTACTCGGAAGATGAGGCCCGATTCCCACACTCCGGGAACACAAATTAAAAATATGATTTCCGCTCATTTTATCAGCAGTGGGACAAATCGGTCGATTGTTCAAAAACGCACCTTGAGGCATATTTGCCAATACGTTGTGGCCCGCCAAATCCCCTGCATAAAAACCGTGAAAAAACTGATTCACCGGCGGCAAATGCACGCAGCCAAAAACCGGAGTTCCGCGATACAATAAGCCCAAAGAAATCCCCCAAATCGGAATTCCCCTAGCAAAATTAGTTGTAGCATCCAAAGGATCGACAACCCAACACCATTCATTATCTGGGAAAACGTGTTCTCCTTCCTCACTCAAAATCCCGTGACTGGGAAAAGCAGATGAGATCGCACTTCTAATCTCCGCATCCGCCCAATTATCAGACTGCGTAACCAAACTCCCATCATCCTTCTCATCTGCTTGTGCAGAACCGAAATCTTTCAAAAACTGCTCGCCGACTGTCTTGACAGTAGTCTGAGAAAAACTTAAAATAGAATCCCAAAAATCTTTCATTTGTATTTTGTTTGTACGATAAGACGGCGGTTGAAACCAGGTCTACAAAAACTAAGACGGCGGTTGAAACCGCGTCTACAAAAATTAAGACGGCGGTTGAAACCGCGTCTACAAAAACGAAGTCCGCCTCCGCGGACTGAAGATAAATTTCTTCCACCCGCGGAGGCGGGTTTTGTCTGTATAGACGCGGTTTCAACCGCCCGGTCTTCTTCTATCAGTCTAATTCATTTTCAAGAATAGTTGCGATCGCACTTTTAGCATTATCCTGAAACTCCCCAACATCCACCCTACCCAACAGCCAAACAGCCAGAATCATACCCACCGCCGGCACAGCAAAAACCAACCCATAAGCCAACATCGGCACCCCAAACAAACTTCTGCCCAAATCCAAAATAGCACCGCCACTAATCGTCGCCACACCCCGCGCCATCGCCTGCGACAAACCCCAAGCGCCAATAAAAGTCCCAGCAGTTTCTGCAGCAGTCAAATCCAACATCAAACTCAGCGCACCCGTCGTAGTAATACCCGAAGCAAAACCAAAAAACATTAAAGCCGACTTAAACACAATTGGATTTCCTGTGAATCCCGATGCAATAATTAAACCCAAACAAGCAGCAACCGACAAACAGCCCAACCTAATCGTATTTTGCTTGCCAATGCGCGGCACAATTAAAAAACCAGTGGCGCTCAAACCGATCAGAGTACCAGTACCATAAATAGCATTTAAGCGAGTAGTTTCCGAAATCGGCATCTTAAAAATTTCGCCGCCGTAAGGTTCCAAAACCGCATCCTGCATAAACAAACAAATTGTCATAATCAGCAGGAAAGTAAAAAACAAACCGGTTTGGCGGCTAGCAGTCAAAATCCGCAGCGCACTTCCCAGAGTAATTTTATCTTCTCGATTCACTGCGGACGATCGAACCCCGTACCGCGAATACTTTTTCTCAACGCCAAAAGTTGCAATCCCCACCAACAGCAAAACCAGCGCCGGCACCTTCACAAACAAACCGTTAATCGAAGCCTGCAACACTTCCCGTGGCACATCCCCATCAATTTGCTTCAGCAAACCGCTGCTAACAATCGCCCCGATAATAATACCAACCATCAGCATCGACCACACCACACCAATCAACTTCGATCGATCCTCCTCATCGGAAACATCCACCAACAAAGCAGCAAAAGGAGTCGAACTCGAACAAATAGCAATACCGTAAAGTGCAAAAATCAAACCCAACAAACCCACCCAACCGTAAGTAGGAGTCGTCCACCCCACAGCCTCCAAACTGCTACCCAAGCGCCACATCACCTGCACCGCTAAAAAAGCAGAAATCACAAACAAAACCCCGCCCATCCACACATAACCCGTGCGGTGATGGCCAAACAAAGGCTTAGCATCAGACATTTGCCCGAACCACACCCTAGCCGGGGCGACAAACTGGTGCATAGCCAGCGTACCAGCCACCACAGTAGCCGGAATCGCCAACTCTTTAATCATGACGCGATTGAGCACCCCCAGGGTCAAAATCGACATCATGCCCAATCCCATCTGAAACAAACCCAACCGGAACATAGTCAGCAGGGTAACTCTCTTGATAGCAGGAGTCGCGGAATCTGTTAATCTTGAATCTGGTAAACGGTCGATCGACATAACTATTGAAATAAACAGAGCATTTGCACTTATAGTAACTGAGATATCGCCACCAGCCGCCTTTCCTCCCCCGGCTAGAAGCTCGATCGCGATTATTCGTATAAATTCATATAAAAATAAAGAGAATCAATAACTGTGGATTTACCAACCGTGACAACCATTACCCTAGGACAAAATGGCCCAGCCGTCATTCCCCTGTGCGTCGGAACTTGGGCTTGGGGCGACAAACTATTTTGGAACTACGGCAGCAACTACGGCGCCGCCGAAGTCGAAGCAGCATTCAAAACATCCCTAGACAGCGGAGTCAACTTCTTCGACACAGCCGAAGTCTACGGTAACGGCTTGTCAGAAGAATTGCTGGGGCAGTTTATCAAAAAAACCAGCCAACCCGTGCAAATAGCCACCAAATTCGGCCCCGTACCTTGGCGGATTACAGGAAAATCAGTTTCCGAAGCCTTAAGTGCCAGCTTAAAACGCTTGCAAGTCGAACAAATAGCCCTCTACCAAGTGCACTGGCCATTCACTTTTTTACTCAGTCAAGAAACCCTGATGAACGCCTTAGCCGATGAAGTAAAACAAGGCAGAATTCAAGCAGTAGGAGTCAGCAACTATTCAGTAGAACAGATGCGCCAAGCCCACAAAATACTAGCAGCAAGAGGCGTTCCCCTAGCAACAAATCAAGTCCGGTACTCCTTGCTGTCGCGGCAAGTAGAAAAACAAGGAATTGTGAGTGCAGCCCGCGAATTGGGAGTAACAATTTTAGCGTACAGCCCCTTAGCCCAAGGATTGCTCACCGACAAATACACAGCCCAAGAACCACCTACAGGAGCCCGCAAAATGGACTCCCGCTTCAGCAAAAGTGGCCTCGAAAAAATTGAATTAGTTATGTCTACCCTGCGGAAAATGGGCAGAAAGCGCGATCGCACGCCCGCCCAAGTTGCCCTAAACTGGTTGATATGCCAAAACGGAATCATTCCCATTCCCGGCGCCAAAACAGCAAAACAAGCCCAAGAAAATGCAGGCGCTTTAGGCTGGACTTTAAGCGAAGATGAAGTCAACCAACTAGAACTAATGACTCGTCCCTGGCTAGAATAAATTTGTTAATTGTTGACTGTTCACTGTTGACTGTTCGCTGTTCCCCGTAGGTTGGGTTTTACTTCAGTCTACCCAACCTAAAGTTCACTTTCTTCTCACCTCTTCCTTCTTCCTTGCATCCGTTACATCCGTTACAAAATCCGTTGCCGAACTTTGTCTTACTATGAAAATCTTAACTGACTGGGGCTTCACGCGCGAAGGCTGGCGCAACAACAGCCGCGGCGAATATTTAGTTTTGCTTCAAGGAGGATTGCTCACAGGATTTGTAATCTTACCAGTTTATCAACTGCCAGGATTAAAAATTCAATCAACCCACTTACTTTATATTATCTGGTTTAGGGCCAGTATTCTAGGCTTAACCGGATTAATTTTAATCATCAAAGGATTAATAGACTTAGGAAAAAACCTCACACCTTTACCATATCCCAGAGAAGACGGAGAATTAGTCCAAACAGGCATTTACGGAATAGTGCGGCATCCATTATACAGCGGCTTAATTTTAGCAGCCCTCGGCTGGACACTTTTTCAAATGAGCATATCCCACTTAATAGCCAGCGCACTATTAATAATACTTTTCGAGATCAAAGCCAACCGAGAAGAAACCTGGTTAACCCAAAAATATCCAGACTATTCAGAGTACCGCCAAAAAGTCAAAAAACTAATTCCCGGAATCTATTAACAGTTCGATCTAAAAACCTCGCTGTCAACAGTCAACAGTCAACAGTCAACAGTCAACAGTTAACAGTCAACTGTCAACTGTCAACTATCTAAAGACCATTACCAATTAGAATAAACGGTGCCCAGTAGTATGGATGATGCAAACGACTGGCCACTGACCGTTTCAAACCGCTGCGAGTTTGAGCTAAAATTGATAAATTGGCCGATGGACCCAACACTGAATCATCACCTGTAATTAAGGCTATTTGCGCTTTTTGCAAAGCTTCTGCCTTCTTATTTCCCGACAGCAACGCCGTATAAAAAGCAACCATCAAAGCTTGAGTGCCGCCATCATCTACTTTCCATAAAGAAGCGATCGCAGCTTTTGCTCCTGTTTCCTGTATCTGGTAGCCAAAACCTAAAATTTCTTCTCCATTACCTAGTTTACCACCTATCCCCGTCTGGCAAGCACTCAATACTACCAAGTCTACATTTAGTAGGTTTAAAGTTTGAATATCGGGCAGGGTAATTAGACCCCCATCACCCAGCAAAATAAACGAATCTTCGGGTTTTCCCGTAACAAACATAGCATGAGTTGCCAAATGAATAATGTTATAATCTGGCAAGCGGGGAATCATTGTGGCACGATTGAATTCCCGATCGATTAATTTGGTAGTTCCTGGCATCATCGCAGCTAAATTTTCCACTTCTAGCCCCGCAAATGGCAAACCCGAAAAACCAAATGGAGTAGACCCCCGTTTAATATTATAACGACCCGCAGCAAAAGCACCAGCTAAAATGCGAGGTTTAGCTGCAGTTTCTACATTGAATTTTGTCAGGCTCATAGCAGTAATATTATTAATGACAAACCGCTGCCCCAACCATTGTTTGCCGTCGTATAAAGCTGCTAGGGGAATGTAGCGTAACTGTCCATCAGGAGCATAAATAATGCTTTTAGCTTGTGCTTCAGTCAGATCGTGTTCGAGGGGTTTGATTAACCAATTATAAAGTTTCTTAGCAGGAATTGTGGCATCGGATTTCGGATCTTCCAAAGCCATGCGGAATTCCACAATTGCTTGATTTACCTCTTGCTTTTTAACTGTTACAGTACGTCGAAATGGGGGAGCATCAGCAGTTGTTATTACCAATTCTAAACGGTCTTCTAAAATTAAAGGCTGAATCAATACTGCCTTTTTTTCTAACCGCTGCAATACGTCTCCCCGCATCATATTAAGTTGAGCTAGATTCACAGTTTGTACTCTAGGGCTGAGTTGTTGGAGAATGGCAACAATTTCAGGAGAATTAATAAATTCGTTGAATGTGCCGCGCATTTCCTGCTGCATTTGCCTGAGATTGGCAATTTCTTGTTGCTGCTCAGATGTGCGATTAGCTGGAGTAATTTTTTCTAATTCAGCCAGCTTTCTGCCTAGTTGAATCTCTCTATTTAAAATTTCATTGTGTCTGTTTCGGATTTGCTGTTCTTGAGGAGTTAAGGGAATACCTTGTGCTGTTTGTTCGTTTCCCCGAACGGAACGGAGATAATCTTCTATTTCTTGAATTTTGAGTAAATCGAGGACTTGTTGTGCTTCTAAAACTCGGTCTTGTTGCAGTAATATATCTGCGAGGTGGCGATAAGTATCGGCGACAGTTGTTGTGTACGATCGCTGTTGTTCGGTGGGGAGAGAGCGCAAATCGCTGCGAATTGATTCGGTGACATTAACGGATAATTTATAAAAGGCGATCGCTACTTCTGGTTGATTTTGTTTCGCCAATACTTCACCAATGTTACTAAGAATAAGAGCTTCAATTCGGCGATCGCCAACCTCCCTAATAATTGCTAAAGCTGTTTGGTAAGAATCTAACGCTCGGTCAAATTGATTTAAATCCTTATAGACACTCCCAATGCTATTAAAAGTGTTTCCCGTCCATGCTTTTTCTCCCACTTCTTGAAAAATTGATAATGCTTGTTTAAGCGCGTCTATTGCTTGAGAATATTGCTCCCGCCTGTAATAAATAGATCCAACTTTGCTAAGGGTACGCGCTATAGTGGCATTTCCGCCGAGTTGTCTCCGAATAGCTAATGCTTGTTGATAAAATTCCAAAGCTTTGGAGTAATCTCCTAACTGTTCGTAAGCCCACCCAATATTGTGAAGACTGTATCCTTCTCCAGATTTGTCGTTAAGTTCTCTACGAATGACTAAAGCTTGCCGGTGTAACTCAAGTGCTTGGAGATTATCGCCCAGAGCAGTGTAAACTAGCCCTATATTATTTAGAGTTTTTCCTATAGCTGCCTTATCATTAAGTTCACGGCTAATAGCAAGACTCTGCTGATAAAAACTAAGTGCTTGAGAGTATTGACTTAAATTCTCGTAAACTAAGCCAATGTTATTAAAAATACTCCCAATACCAGTTATGTTATTAATTTTCTGACTAATTGCAAGGCTTTGCCGATAAAAATCTAATGCTTTATAAAACTCTCCTTTCCAGTAATAAATATTTCCAATTTCATGAATAGTTTTCCTCAGACATTCCTGATTAATTAGTTGTTGACAAATAGTTAGAGATTGCTCTAATAACTGAATAGCTAACGAATATTGACCCAAATAAGCATGAATAACTCCTATAGCACGGGTGGTCTCTGCAATACCTTTGATATCGCCAATCTCTCGACGAATTACTAAAGCTTGGTGGTAGATTTCTAATGCTTCTTTATATTTGTTGTGACGCGATTTTTTACGACCTGCCTCGAATAGTAAATCGGCTTCAATATGACGGTGTGAAACAGTTAGTTTTTGTGTTACCAATGTAGATATTATCCTATTTGGATGTATATATAATTCCAATGGCAAGTTCAGCAAAAAGCTCAAACTAGCATTTAAAAAACTAAGGTAGTTAAAGCTAAAAGACATGAGGCAAATATTATACAAATCAGTTATATCCTACCAATAATAGTCTCTTGGCAGTTGGCTAACCACAAAGAGACTAGAATTTATGTTGACTCTTTCATTCTTAAAGTTCGACGGTTTTTTTATCGATCTGGCTAATTTTGAATTATCGTTGCCCTTCACCATTTGTATTGACAGAACCATCGCTAGATGATGCCTCTCCATCACCTCCAGGTGATGGAGAGCCATCATCGCTAGATGATGCCTCTCCATCACCCATTTCATTACCTCCACGTGATGCTCCTCTATCACCCATTCCATCACCTCGACGTGATGCTTGTCCATCACCGATGTAACTACGAAAATCAGTAGGTTTTAGGATCTCAGTATTCCCATTATTTGAACCATACCAATCTAATTGAGTTTCTAAAGGCGAGTTAATGCTTTCTGCTATTTCCTCACTAATTTTAATACTGTTTTCTCTAAAAGTTGATAGAGCCTCTTGGTAAGACTCTACTGCTTGTCTCCTGTATATATTGCCAATATTGGTTAGAGTGTATGCGACTCCTGTCGAATCGCCTATTTCTTGATAAATAGCTAATGCAGCTTGGCAATACTGCAATGCAGTATCATATTTCTTGGCTTCAAACTTATTGCGAGCTTTTTGTAATAAGTTAAACGCTATTTGACTGGCCGATGTTTCAGCACTCATATTTAATATGGCCTCTCACTTCACTATTTGAAATAGTCACTACAAAAAACTGTTCTCCGGAAAAAATCAAAATTTTCTCTAAATTAACTCCCCAATCCTCCGGCAAAGCGTTGCGGTTTTGCCAAACTTGCCTTGAGTTTGGCAATCTGCGTTTCCAGTTCCTTAACTTTTCGCGTATTTCCTAAAGCTTTGTGACTGTTTATGGCTTGCGTCAACCAGCGAAGTGCTTCTTGCTTTTCGCCGATCGCCCCGTACAACTCCCCCAAAGCCTCCTCTAACTGCGCTTGCTCCCCGATGTCTTTGGCTGCACTAGCTAATTTATGTGCTTGTAGATAATTGCTCTCTGCCAGCAATGTCA
The DNA here is from genome assembly GCF_036700905.1 of Microcoleus sp. S13_C3. Lineage (NCBI taxonomy): Bacteria > Bacillati > Cyanobacteriota > Cyanophyceae > Oscillatoriales > Microcoleaceae > Microcoleus > Microcoleus sp. S13_C3. The sequence goes on from NZ_JAUBPT010000014.1 coordinate 47,399, forward strand.
CCCCTTCTTGCCAGTATAAATCGCCTAGCTTGCGATAGGCAATAGCTTCTTGAAAACCCGTTGCTACCAATGCTTCCAATGTCTCGATCGCCTCAGATTTCAAATCCGAACCGATGTAAAAATAAGCACGTTGCAAAGCTTTGGTTTTCTCGGCAATTTTTTGACTGTTAATTTGCTCGATCGCCCCTTTCACCAGTTGCTTTTGGGTCGTTGGTAGCATTCGGAAGCTTCGATCGCCCAGTTTTTCCTCCTCAGATGTCCTGCCGTTCTCAGCTTTTACCACCAGTAAATACACAAATCCCGGTTCCAGTTGTGGTGTTCCCGGATACACTACTTCATTTCCATTAACTTTTGTTTCCCAAATTGCCCGATCGCCCTTCACTAAACTAACAGTATAATTATTAACACCGGGAACTTTATTCCAACGCAATTTCGGTCGATCGTTCAGCAATAAAGTGCGTCGGGGACTGATAATATAAGGAATTAAGACATCAAGAGGCCCGCGAGGATCGGCAGTATAATCCTCACAGTCGATCGCTAGCATTTCCCGTCGATGGATACCTGAAACTTGAGGATGCAATCCATTAATTATCGGATAAACTCTTGACGCTGTGACGATCGGGATTAAAGGCGTCAGCCCAAAAATAGCAAAGTAAGTAAATGTTTTGCCTTTGAGATTGATTGGTGTCAGCTTGGATGGATGATTATTTTTCATGACCTAAATTATTTTTCATTGTTCGCGATCGCATAAACTTTGGAAATCTTCATTAGTCCTCTTTTAGAGGACTTGTGCTTTGAGGCAGGGGTTTAAACCCCTGCCGGACTATCGGAGATACGCTATAACTTTAAATTTTGAAAATTTTTGCTAAATTCTTGCCGTATCCATCTCTGTTCTTCAGAAGACTCCGACTGCAAATTATCATAGCACTTTTTCCAATTAGATATAGATGCTTGTTTATTGCCTTGACGTTCTAAAAGAACCGCTTGCAAACAGTAAGCAACAGAGCGATCGCTGGAAATATTAATCGCTTTCGTCAGGTTATTGTTAGCCTCTTCATATCGCCCTAACTCCAACTGCGCCCAACCTAAATTTTTGTAAACGGCATACTTAATTTTGCGATCTTTAGCAAGTGGTAAAGCTTTTTCTAACAGCGGTATAGCTTTTGTATATTGTTTATCTAAAATTTCTAACCGTGCCAAATTATTTAAAGCTTGATTAAAACCTGCATTGACAGCAATTTGATAGGCAGCGCGAGCCCGATCGTACTCTTGTTTGTCTTCATGAAGGACGCCTAAATTATAGTTAGTCTGACCATCATTGGGTTTAAAAAAGAGAGCTGTTTTATAAGAGATTTCCGCAGTCTCTAAACGTTTATTCTTGTAACTTAAAAAACCTTCTTTCTTAAGAAAATATACTATTTGGGGTGAGAAAGTCCACCAACCACCTACCAAAAACAAGCTAGCTAGAGCTAGTTTACCTACCCAGTTAAAACTTAGCTTATCTGCGTTCGGATTCGTTTTACGTCGCTCGATCGAGTAATTAATTTCTGGCAAGGGTTTCGCCAAGCTTTCCAAGTGCGATCGCGAGTTTCCCCCTGCCAAAATCTGCAATATTTCCTGGCAACTTTGCGGTCGCTTTCCGGGGAAAATCGCCATCATTTGGTCAAGCAAATTTGCCAGATGCGGTGAAAGTTGCGTTGCTTTATCTCGCCATATCAATTCACCATTGTCAGGATTTTTAGGTAAATCGATGGGCACTTTTCCTGTCAGTAAATAAACAAAACTACGTCCTAAAGCAAAGAAATCAGATTGCGGTACTGCATGACCCTCTGCTTGTTCGCTTGGCGTATAGCCAGCAGAAATAATCGCAGTTCCCGTATAATTTTCTTTTTGTTGCCGCAAGTAAGTTTCTGTTACTTCTCGCACCGCACCAAAATCAACTAATACCAATTTCCCATCCGGTTTTAACATGATATTGGACGGTTTAATATCTCGGTGAAAATACTGCTGATCGTGCAGTAAATTGAGAATTTGTGTGAGTTGTGTCAACCACTCAATGGCTGTTTCTGTATTTATTGGTTGATTCGCTCTTGCTAACATCCACTCTTGTAAATTTTGCCCCGGTATTTTCTCCATTACCAAACATGGTAACGGTTTGCTACTACCTTCAGGCCAATTAAAATATCCGTCTTTTTCTACATGAGGAATGCCAGGATGCCTTTGGCTCATTAAGAACTCTGCTTCTCGCTGAAATAAAATGGTGGCTTTTTGCTTAATATCTGGGTTATTAAAGTTATCTAAATTCAAAACTTTTAATACTTTGATAATGCCACCATCGTCTACTTCAAAAATATCGCCAAAGCCACCGCCACCAATGCGATCGATAACTTGGTAGCGACCTTGCAATATGAATCCTGGATGAATTAAGTTATTTGGAATCATAGAACCTCTTAAGAACCTGTAGGGGCGGGTTCGCCAACTGATTTCAAGCTTGCATATCGGTTACATAAACCCGCCCTCCCCACTCTATATTTCAGTTTCTCCTAGCAGTTTTAGAAAATTTTTCTCTGCATATTGAAGCTTTGGGGAAGGACACTCGCGCACTTTTGACAAAAGTTCTTTTAGCTGCATTTGATAATTATTATTTATTCGAGTTAAATCTAAGCGTTCTCTAACTTTGGTTAAGATCGGGTGTAGCTGAGTAATTTTAGTGTCCTTGAGTTCGGGCGATCGCTCGAAAGCATGACTTCCGATTAAACCTAGCTTGTCGGTGGATTGCGCTTCCATTGCTTCGAGAATATTTTGGCATATTTGTTCGATCGAATTATGGGTGAGATATTTCATCATCACGGGTTCGAGAGTGAATTTTGCTTCAGCACTAGAGGGAGAAAGCTCTTTTTCGATTAACGAACGCCTTACCAAGGATTCTAATACTGTTAGTAATTCTGAACTAGAAACGGCTGCTGATAATTTTGCTTTCAGTTGGTTCCAGGAAATCGGCTGCTGTTCGATCGCCAGCCAGTACATGACAGCTTTTCCTAAATCCGATAACCGCTGAAAATGTTCGTTAAGTAGATTGGCAAAAATATCGCCAATAACTAAGGAGCTTTGACCCATAAATTGACTAATATTTCCATTAAACAACTCTTGAATTGTGGTAGCAGTAATTTTCAGTGCAGCCGGATGACCTCGGTATATTTGTATCAGTTCATCTAAGCCGTTTTCTGAGGCAGAAAAGCCAATGGATGCCAAAAGCATTTTTGCATCTGTTGGTTTTAAGCCTTTAACTTGTAATGCACGTACAGGTAAGGTTTCGCCTGCTAAAGATGCGACCTCTACAGGCTTTTCTCGCGATAAAAGTAGCAAGCAGCTTTGATGCCTTTCTTCTGAGATTCGCCTCAATAGTTGACCGTACCCTTCATAACCATCTCCGTAATACCCAGCAATGTCTCCACTTCGCAAAATCATTTCCCAATCATCTAGGATTAGCAAACAACGGCGATCGCGCAAACTTTTGATTAGGGAAGAAATTTGCTCGCCTATAGTAGTTGGCAGTTGCGTTTCTGGGGAACTGCTGGCAAATGAGTTCAACTCAGTCAAGATTGTCAGCAAGGGAGGTGCATGACGGAGGCTGCGCCAAATTAGATATTCAAATTCACCCTGAAGTTGTTCTCCCAGTTTAGCAGTCAAAGCCGTTTTACCAATACCTCCCATACCCAACAGCGCCACCAAGCGACAGCGATCGCGGAGTACCCATTGACTGAGGGTATTTAATTCTGTGGCGCGGCCGAAAAAATTTGAGACTTCCGGCGCTTCACCCCAATCTTGGCATAAAGGAGTGCTTGTAACTCCTGAAACATCGCCAAAATCCTCGATGTTGACCAATTGTTCCGCTATTTCTGGTGCAATTGGCTGTGCGGCTATCTCTGACTGCAAGTGCGATCGCCTTTCCAATGCCGATCGAAAGTTTCTTTTACTGACTCTTTCCCCTAAAGCTTCCGAAAGCAGATTCCATAACTTGGGACCCACATCTTGCATCAGGTATTCGGCAGCATATCCGTAAGCCTCTGCAATCTTATGATACTCATGACCTTCCCAAGATCCCCTCAGAATTATTACTTCTATATCTTTTAAGTGTCTGTTTGTTTTGGCTAATACGGCGGTATCTGCGAGTTTCAGCGCTTCTTCAAAATTCATAACGTTAAAACTTTTTAATTACATCTTGAGTATAACCTGATGTTTACTGATGTTTACTTATTTAAACTGAGGTTGCCTCAGTTTTTTTGTTTTTGGATTGAACTTTAACAACTTAGGTGATCTATATCGACCGTACACTAACAACTCGCTACTGTATAAATATCAGCTCAAACAAATGGTCTGAAGCCAAATCAATCGTTTACAACACTTACCTTGAGGTAAATTATGGCTGTCAATCATAACGTTCCGTATTTCAGTCAAGAAGATAACGATATTGAACCCTGGCGCACTTGCGGTGCTACAAGTTCGGCAATGTGTCTGAAATACTTTCAAGTTGCAGATTTAGGTCCCTTTGCACAGTACGAAGATGATGTTAAAAAACGTTTCGATCTGCTGGGAATAGATCACAGTGCTCCCGATGGCATCAAAAGATTGTTAGAAGGTTTAGGGTTGAGAGATAATTTGACCTTCAAGGGGAGTATTTCAGACATCACTCGCTCTCTCGATTCGGGTGAGATATGTATATTGCATGGCTATTGGACAGGATCGGGTCACATTCTAGTTATTCGCGGTTATAACGACAAGGGTGACTTTTTTGTGAACGATCCAGCCGGAGAATGGTTCTATGCAGGCTATCGGAAAAATTCCCCATTTTCACCAGATAACAAGGGCGAAAACAAGTTATACAGTCGTAAATTGATATCCTCCGCTGGCAATGCCTCTAGTTTGCGTGAAGCTTTATCTTTTTATGACACTTGGGACAGTAGCAAGAGCGAATCTACTGCAACAATGTGGCTGCATCGCATCTCGAAATAACTCTCAAAATTTACTGGTTGGCGATTGATATCGCCTCGGATGAATCGCCCATAAAAAAGGTTTGTAGTGAGGACTTTAGTCCGCATTTTTCCCAAATCTGTAAGAAAGGACGCTCAGTCCTTACTACAAACATCATTACTACTTGGAGAACTGAATATGACCATTAAAAAAGTCGAGTTACAAATCAATGACGGGATTATTGATAGCCCTCACCTGATTGACGAGGTAGAAATCCTGCAAAGGCGCTTGAAAGATTGGGGATTATTACCCAAAGATGCCAAAATTGACGGACTTTTTGGGTCTGTCACAAAAGCAGCAGTGGAACAATTTCAACGGATGCGCCCTGCTAATAAAAGCCAATTTGTCCCCGGCGGACTACAAGTTACTGGAAAAGTCGATCGCAATACCTGGGCCGAGTTGCTGAAGGTGAAGCCAGAAGAAATCGCAATAGTTACTCGCAAACCCAAGATTTGGGATATGCCAGGTGGTTTCTCCAGCGTTGATAATATTTTAGATATTGCTCAATGCCTATCCGAAATTCGCCCCTTTGCTAAGAAAAATTTGCCTATTGTCCTCAATCAATGTCTCGATAATGGTGTCATCGATCGGGGGCAAATTGCCTATGTTTTTGCAACGGCTGAACATGAATCCCATTTTGGACGCTTCATGATGGAATTAGCTGATGGGTGGGATTATGAAAATCGCGAAGATCTAGGAAACACTGAACCCGGTGATGGCCCTCGCTTCAAAGGAAGAGGTTTTGTCCAAATTACAGGTCGTCGTAACTATCAAATTTGGAGTGAACAACTCGGAATTAATTTGATAGATAATCCAGAAAAAGCCGCTCTCCCTGAAATCGCTGCCATGATTCTAGTTCGGGGAATGCGCGATGGTAGCTTTACGGGTGTAGGTTTGAGTGATTTCATTGTTGGCAATCTGCGCGATTTCTTCAACGCCAGAACAATAGTGAATGGACGGGACAAGGCCGATCTCATCGCGCAGATCGCTGAGCATTACTTCAAAGCCATAGCCTAAACAGAAGTTGCCCCCTCCGTGGGGTAACTTCCACCTACAAATTAAACAATTCGGAGTCATTTTTTATGTCATTTACAGCAAAAGTTGTAACAGCAGCAGCGTGGGGAGCCAGACCGCCAAAATCTGGAACATTTCCTTTTCAAAGGACTATTCCTCGCTATGTAATTGTCCATCATACAAACAACCAAAACCCTCCCAACGATGCCTCAAGAGGCACACTTGAAGGAGCAATTCAGTTAGCGCGAAACATTCAAAACTTTCACATGGATGATAATGATTGGTCGGACTCAGGACACAACTTCTTAAATACAACCGGAGGGTTTATTTTAGAAGGCAGGCACGGTTCTTTAGATGCTGTGAAAAAAGGGTTTTGCATTCAGTCAGCCCACGCAGCGCAAGATCCAGGAAAATTAGCCACCGGCAATCAATCTCCTGGTATTGAAAATGAAGGGAATTTCATGACTTTCCAAATGAGTGAAAAGCAATGGGAGAGCCTTGTAGAACTTTGTGTGTCATTATGCGATTCTTGCAATATTAGTCCGCTCAATATCAAGGGACACAGAGATTTCAGCAATACTGATTGTCCGGGTGATTTGCTGTACGGTCAACTTCCCAGTTTGAGAAAACAAGTTGCTGATAAGCTAGGTATGCAATTCACTCCCGAACAGCTAGAAAATGAGTCGCCATTTGTGACTCTACGCTTGGGTTCAACAGGTTCAGCCGTTATAAAACTCCAACAGCGATTGCGCGATCGGGGATTTAATCCAGGAGCAGTTGATGGTGTATTTGGTGAAAATACACAAACGGCTGTAAAAGCTTTCCAGCGTTCTGTTGGACTTGAAGATGATGGAAGAGTTGGTAGCCACACTCGAACTAAGTTAGGAGTTAGTTAAGCTTTAATCATTTAGGAGGTTAATCAAATGACACATTCTTCTATAGTTGAGACTCAACCAAATTCTTCAGAACATGGAAAAGAGCTTGCCGAATTATTCCAGGAAGATAATGGGAAATACTCGACAATGCGAGCCATGAGTTTTATTGCGCTGATTGCAGCGATTGTGTTTGGTGCAATAACAATAACTAGCAAAGATTCTGAGGGTAAATACATTACAACTGCTTTTTTAGTTGCTGCTTTCGCGCCAAAAGCTGTTCAAAAATTTGCAGAACGTGTGTAAATCAAGTTGAGTTAGATGGATGATGAAAGCAGCCGACGTGATGGTAAAATTTGTTGTTGCTAATGCTCGAAACTCTGTATTTTTAACCTCTCATCTCTCTCAACGACCTTATTTGCTCCATCAGCCCGATAGCCACTAGCTATTAGAGTAGCGATCGCACCTCACCCCTTCATCTCCTCACCAAATAACCAGAAATGAAGGTTGCAGGTGCGATCGCTCTTTCCTCTGACTAATGACTAATGACTAATGACTACTGACTAATGACTGCTTTCGGAGTCAACTATCAACTATCAACTATCAACTGACAACTATCAACTGACTTTCATTCCTGCCGCGTACCATCAGGCATCACCGCACCCTTTAAATTCGCCCCTGCCAAATTAGTATCCAACAGCACAGCATTTCTCAGATTAGCACCCTTCAAATTAGCACTTTCCCGATTAGCCATCCACAGATTAGCCCCCTCCAAATTCGCCCCATCCAAGTCAGCATTAACAAGAAAAATACCTTTCATAAAAGCTCCTGTTAAATTCGCATTTTTTAAGTTACTCCCTCCCAAATAAGCATCCTCTAAAAACGCATTTTCTAAATTGCTTCCCTCCAAATTTGCCCCTGCCAAATTGCTGCTTATCAGGTAAACCCCAGCCAAATTTGCCTGTTTCAAGTTAGCGTTTACCAAATGCGCGCTCCACAAATTGGCATCTTTCAGGTTGGCTTTTTCTAAATTGACGCCTTCCAGAAAAACTTCGCTCAAATTTGCCCCGGAAAGATTGCAACCTTGACATTCCCTCACTGTCAGCAATTGCCGGACTTGATGCTTGACTGACGAACGGTTCGCTGCGAAAATTATTAAACCTGTAGTTGCTAAGGCAATAATACTAAAAGTTGCCAGCCCGATCGCACTTACAATTTTCCTTTGTCCCCCGCCTCGAAACATCCGCTTGCAGCCCCTAAAAATATTTCGATAATGGTTCGTATGTATAACCTAGTTCCTTCCTTCCCCTGCCCCTATGAAAAAACAGTTAAAATTTAAATTCCTGACGATCACACTTATTGTAAGCTTAGCAATAATCGGTGTCGGATGCGATCGCCTTTTCACAAAACCCTTTCAACTTCCCGCCTCAGCCAAACAAGAACCCTGGCCAATTCAAACAGGCCTCCGATCAGCCATCCTCCGATCCAACATACCAACAGTCAACCGCGTAGTTTTAGTACCCGACGAAGCGACATTCTTAGCAGCCATCCAAAAATGGAATCTCAAAGGAAACTGGCCTATTCTCATCGAAGACAAAAAATATGCGCCCATGTTTTTGCAGCGCTTTCAACCCGAAGAAATAGTCCGTTTGCCAAGCATCAAACAGCAACTGCCAAAAAATCAAAAACTCCAGCAATTAATGCTGAACGCCACAGCAGCAGCCTGGAATGCCACGGATACTCAAACCTTAAAAGCAAAATGGAAGCAACTCGGCTGGGAACCCCCAGGAGTAGTAATCTCATCAGAAAATGACCCCGCACGCTCAGCAGCAGTTGCCTTAGCAGCCGTTCACGGCCAACCTTTAGTATTTCTAGAAGGCAACTTCGGCAAACCCAACGATACCCTCAATAACACACAGTGGAACACTCTGCAACTAGCAGTTACAAAAGCTGTCGAATCAACCGGATTTTTTTATTCTCAACTCGCAGACCAGATCGACACAATAACCATTGTACGCCAACTAGCAGTCAAATATCAATCTCCTGAAAAACCCGACGAACAACTAGCCGTTACCGACGGTTTGGGAAGGCACCCCAACGGCGAACGCTGGGCGGCTGTTGGCTGGATTTACGGTTCCGAGGTGCGATCGATCTATCAAGCCATGTGTGCCATATTTCTCGACAGCCAAACAGCCATGCTTTATGACAGTTACCCCAAGGAAGGAAATTGGGCAAAATATGAAATGGAGGAAGCAGCTAGCGGACTAAAAACCATAGGTTTAAATGTCCAAGTAGTGCAGCAACCAGAATCTAGCCTGGAAAAGTGGAGGAGTTTAGCCTCAAAACCGTGGACATTTGACTTAATATTAATGAATTCCAAAGGCTATCCAAAATCCTTCCAAGTCGGCAACGGCGACGCTTCAGTTGAAGATATACCAAAACTTCAATTTCCTGCCGCAATCCACATGATCCACAGTTGGTCAGCAGCAGCCCCCGATGACACAAACACCGTTGCCGGAAGGTGGCTAGAGAATGGTGCTTACGCATATATTGGCAGCGTCAACGAACCTTTTTTATCGGCATTTATTCCACCTAAATTAATGGTCGATCGCCTAAAGCGAGGAGCACCCTTTTTAATCGCAGCACGCCAGCTAGAATCCCCACCCTGGAAAGTCGCCACCATCGGCGATCCGCTAATGTCGATCGCCAAACCCCGGCCAAAAATTCCGCCCACTCAACAACCGATGTGATAGTATGCGCGAGCAAGGGATTTAAAATTGGAGATTTGAGATTTCTGGTTTGAGATTTGTGGTTGTTAGGTAAAATCTCCAAGCGCCAATTCTTTAATTTGAAAGTTGTTTTTTACTGAGTTATATGATATTGCGAGTTCAGTGATGCGATCGACCTAAGCGCCAAAACTCTAAATATAGTTAATTAGGATTATCGCGAGAGTGTATCTAAGTTTGAATGTAACTGAGCATACAATCACGCCAAATCCGCCGCTCCTCAGAATCAGTCATTCCACCCCAGCGGCCAGCCAAAAAAATTTACCCTAAAATACGCCTTAATATAAGTTGTCAATTCCCCTAAAATCACTCAAAATGAAAATAAGAAATAAATTGTAATATTATATAACTTCTCACCGAAGAATTAACCGCTAAATGAGAGCCATCCCTCCTGTGGATCTGCCGCCACCCGGGCCAACCGCAGCAACTCCCCAAGCCTCCCGCCTAAGCCCGCTATTCAACCGCCTGCACCCCAGTCCAGAAACCCTCCTGCTCATCCTCTCCCTAGTCATCGGGGGAGTTACGGGCGCAGGCGTCGTCACGTTTCACTACCTCATCCACTTCATCCACACCCTGATGCTGGAAGACTTCATGGGGGCGATCGCCTCGAAAGGCTCTTGGACGCTAGCCTGCATTCCCACCCTCGGCGGAGTCATCATCGGGCTGATGCGGTGGCGATTTCGGGACTTTGGCCCGAATATGTCTTCCTTAATTGCAGCCACCCGCGGCCTGCAAGAACTCTCCCCCCTCAAACCCATCACCAAAATGGTGGCAGCCTCAGTTTCCCTCGGCACCGGCGCCTCCCTCGGCCCGGAAGCCCCCAGCGTCGAAATCGGCGCCAACTTCGGAATGCTGCTGGCTCAAGTTTTGCAGCTCTCCCCAGAACGGCAGCGCTTGCTCCTGGGCGCCGGAGCAGCAGCAGGTTTATCCGCCGGGTTTAACTCTCCCATCGCCGGAGTGTTCTTTGCCTTAGAAGTCGTGCTCGGCAGCACCTTCGCCACTTCGTCAGTCAGCGTTGTCTTGCTCTCCGCCGTAGTTTCGGCGCTCATCGCTCAAATCTGCTTGGGAGCTCAGCCGGCCTTTTCTTTGCCAGTCTACGATGTCCGCAGCCCCCTAGAACTGCCTCTGTACATGGGATTGGGAATTTTAGCGAGCGGAGTGTCTCTAGCCTACACAGAAGCAATTCAATTGGCCGAGGGCTGTTTTCAAGGAAAAGTCCGAGGATTTGCTTGGCTCGGACGACTGCCCCGGCCACTTCACCCGATCATCGGCGGGGCAGGAGTCGGCTTAGTCGCCCTGCAATTGCCTCAAATTTTGGGTGTCGGCTACGAAACAGTCCAAGCAATGCTCCAAGATGTTAAATTTTCCTTGCCTTTGCTACTGCTGCTGCTGTTTGTCAAACTGGCGATGACCGCAATCAGCCTCGGCAGCGGTTTAGTGGGCGGCATCTTCGCTCCGGCGATGTTTTTGGGAGCTTCCCTCGGTTCGGCTTACGGCCTCTTTTTGGAAATGCTGCCGGCAATGAGCGATCGAGTCGCTGGCCCTGCCGCCTACGCAATGGTGGGAATGGCCGCCGTCCTCGCCGGCAGCGCCAGAGCACCGCTGACAGCCATCCTGTTGATGTTTGAATTAACCCGCGATTATCGGATTGTCTTGCCTTTGATGGCAGCAGTCGGATTGAGCGTTTGGCTGGTGGAGTGGGTCAACCGCCGATCGACAGCTCACAGCCTCAACCTTCAGCAAATGGGCGTAGACGTGGCTGTCAATACACCGATCAAAGCCAGAGAACAGTTGCAAGATTGGGAAGATGTTCTGGGCGATCGCATCGTCACAGAACTGATTTCTTGCCCAATTCCCCCCGACGGCGAACACAGGGACGATGAGCCTGTGCTGGCGATCGCCAATGCACATTTGCCGGAAAATGTCAAACCATTACCTGAAACAAAATCAGCAGTTTGACCGAGATCAAATCCCGTTGTTTCGTCACAAAACCGATAACGTTAAAGCTAAATCTGACAACCATGATATTTATCAACCCGAAAACGGATTACGCCTTCAAAAAAATATTCGGTTCCTCAGAAAGCAAAGATATTCTAATTAGCTTTCTCAACGCTCTAATTTATGAAGGCAATCCCACCATCCAAGACTTAGAAATTATCAACCAGAATCTGCCGAGGCAACTTGAAAGTTTAAAAGATACTTACCTCGATGTCACAGCCAAACTAGACGATGGCACCTTAGTCATTATTGAAATTCTAGTTCTCAACGTTCAATATTCTGGCAATCGGGTGTTGTACAATGCAGCCACAACCTACGCATTTCAATTGCAAAGAGGAGAAGGCTATCGAATGCTCAAGCCATTAATAGCTTTAACCATTACAGATTTTGAAATGTTTCGCAACAGCCCTAACTTAATTTCGAGATTTGTGTATAAAGAAGTTAAAAGCCATTTAAACTATCCCGAAGATGCCATGAATTTAGTGTTTATAGAATTACCTAAATTCCATAAAGAAGCAAGTCAACTAGAAACTTTGACAGATAAATGGATATATTTCATGAAATATGCCAGAATTCTCTCAGAAGTTCCCGAAACAATCGATAGCGTACCGGAAATCCACAAAGCATTCGATATTGCCAATCAAGCCCGGTTAAGTCGGGAAGAAGTAGAAGTTTTGGAACGCAGGGAACAGTTTATTCACGATCAACAGGGGGCAATTATTAAAGCTTTTGAAGAAGCAAGACAGGCAGCAAGACAGGAAAGAATACGGAAAGAAACGCTAGCGATCGCTCGACAATTACTTTCACAGCTAGATAATGCCACGATCGCCCAAGTTACGGGGCTTAGCGTTGAGGATGTCCAAAATTTGCGACCGGGCGATTCATAGTTTAAAGTAATTGGGTATAGGAGTGGAGCTCGACATAGTGATCAACGATTTTTGATTATGGATTATAGAAAAAAACTATTGATCCTCGATCTTGATGAAACTTTAATTTATGCTGCCGAAGCATCTCTCCCTCGGCAAGCTGATTTTTTAGTGGAGCCATATCACATTTACAAACGACCGTTTCTAGATGTCTTTTTGAAAAATTGCCTGGACTGGTTTGATGTGGCAGTTTGGACATCTTCTTCGCCGTCTTATGCGAGCGCAATTGTCTCAGCCCTCTTTGAAAATCCTAAAACTTTATCGTTTGTGTGGGCAAGCGATCGCTGCACAGTTGCTTACGATATGGAATGGTTGGAATATTACAATCGCAAAAATCTCAAAAAGGTCAAGCGCAAAGGGTATCGTCTAGAGTCAATCATTGCAGTGGATGATACACCTCAAAAGTGGGAGCGCAGCTATGGCAATCTGGTGCGAGTAAACCCCTTTGAGGGGGAGGAGACGGATGATGAATTGAAGTATTTGCTGCTTTACTTGGATCAACTCAGATATGAAGAAAATATCCGCAGTGTCGAGAAAAGGTTCTGGCGAAATCGGCTTATCCGATCCATCGGTGAGTCATATCAAATCCGTTGACATCGGAATTATTATCTCTCTCTTCTCTTTCTCTGTGTCCTCTGTGCCCTCTGTGGTTTAATCATTCCGATATAACCGGAATTGATATCAGATATCTCAAACACTTCGTCAAGTCCCATAACAAATCGATGAAGCCGACGGCATGAATATCTTGGTGCTGAGTTTGATGTTACTTGCCGTCGCCTTACGCCCACCCTCAACCCCTCGACATCGCAGATAGTGGCGCTACCCTCAAATCTGCTCTAAAATAATCAAAAATTATAAACAACAAGCCCAGAGGCGCTGAGGTGACTCCTAACGAGGGAACGGCAAACAGCGAAAGTCAGAAAATACCCGGCAAAACCCCCTTGGGTTCTAGTTACTACGGCTTGTTAGGGCTGCATCCTTCAGCCTCAGCGATCGAAATTCGGCGATCGTACCGGGAACTGAGCAAACTCTACCATCCCGATACCACCGAGCTGCCACCCGCAGTCGCCACCGCCAAATTTCAGCAGCTCAACAACGCCTACGCCACCCTCAGCAACCCAGAACGTCGCCTCGCCTACGACCTCAAAATAGGCTATTCTCGCCAGAACGTGATTGGGCCACCCCCAGGCTTCAATACTCCGGTTTCGGCATCGGGCAAAAAAACTTCCAACTCCGCTTACCTAGATCCCACGGATCGACCTCTTTCTCCCGGAGAAATGTTCGCTCTGTTTATCATGGGAGCTAGCTTAATCGGATGTTTGGTACTGGCGATCGCGATCGGCTTAATTCGCGGCAATTAAACCCTCAAATCCCAAATCTCCAATCTAAAATCCCAAATCCCAAATCCCAAATCTAAAATCTAAAATCTAAAATCTAAAATCCCATGACTCTTCCTTCCGCCGACACTCCTTTGTACAACCACCCACTCCCGGAAATCGAGCAGTGGCTAAAAAGCCGCGGCTGCCAGCAAGATCGGCGAGAACTCCACTGCTGGCAGATCGATCGACCTACCTGGAAAGCAGAACTCTCCCTCGATATCGACCAACTCACCGTGCGCTACATCGATGCTGGAGCCGACGGCCAAGACATTCAGCGAGCATTCAAATACTCCCTCTCACGTCAGGACATTGAAGCGGCCGTTTTCTCCGGCCCCTAATTTGATTTTAGATTTTAGATTTTAGATTTTAGATTTGTCCTCCAATCTCAAATCTAAAATCGTTATGTTGAGCAGGAGATGACCTACTGGGAAACTGAAAAATCAACCAAAAAATCCAAAATCTCAAATCCAAAATCGTTAGACTTTGCCAAATCGGCGGCTGCGCTTCTGATAATCAGACAAAGCGCGGTGAAACTCCGATCGATCAAAATCCGGCCACAGCGTCTCAGTAATGTAAATTTCCGAATAAGCCATTTGCCATAGTAAAAAATTGCTCAACCGCATTTCCCCGCTCGTCCGGATCAGCAAATCCGGGTCACAAACATCAGCAGTATACAAATAGCGTTTAAATAAAACCTCATCAATCTCCTCCGGCTGCAACTTGCCCTCTTTCACCTGAGTGGCGATCGCCCGACAAGCTTGTACAATCTCCTGACGCCCCCCGTAATTCGTCGCCACCGTAAACAAAATCCCCTGATTATGCTGAGTGGCCGTCACAGAACGCTCGATTTGGGCCTGCAAAGACTTCGGCAAAGCCTGCAAATTCCCCATAAATTGAATTTGCACGTCCTCGTCCACCATCTCCCGCAATTCTTGCCGCAGTTTACCCTCAAACAAACTCATTAAAAAATCCACCTCTCCGGCCGGCCGCCCCCAATTCTCCGTCGAAAAAGCATAGGCCGTTAAAGCTGGAATCCCCCAATCTTTGCAGCAGCGCAACAGTTCCTTCAGAGTGCTAGCTCCTCGGCGGTGTCCCGCAATCCGCGGCAACCCCCTCTTCTGAGCCCAGCGCCCGTTCCCGTCCATAATCACTGCTATGTGCTTAGGCAGTAGTTCCTGTTGCAGATCCTCCGGCAACTTTTCCAAGCAAATTCCTTGACTCATGGTTTCTCCCGATTACCCGACTAACGGCGCAGTATCCGTTTTAATAGCGTCACTCCCTTCAATCCTATCTGGCGTCCGAGATTGCCGATCGGAATTGGAGCCACAACTCTTTCTCCCTCGGACGGAAACAGCTTTGCTTCCAGCAATTCCTTAAGTTTGTTGCTAGTCAAAGGTCGATTTAAAAGTCCCATCTGCGCCAGAGAAATAGAACCCGTTTCCTCGGACACCACCACGCACACGCAAGCTTGCACCCGTTCCGTAATCCCCATCGCCGCCCGGTGGCGGGTTCCCAACTGCCGCGACGCAGTGCGATCGGACAAAGGCAAAATTACCCCCGCCGACACGATCCGCGAACCTCGAACCAAAACAGCTCCGTCGTGCAGCAAAGTTTGCGGCTGAAAGATCGTCTGCAACAATTCTTTAGAAACTTCAGCATTTAGCTTTAATCCCGGCACAGAAAAATCCCGATCGTCGATCGGAGAATCTGTTTCTATAATTAGTAAAGCGCCCGTGCGGTTTTGCGAAAGTTCTTTTACTGCTTCCACAATTTCATCTATTACGCTGTCCGGTTCGGGAGTTGGTCGGCGATCGCGTCCAAACAATTGCCGAAATTCCCCCCGACCCAATTGTTCCAGAAATCGGCGAAACTCCGACTGCAATATTACCGCCATTGCCACAGCCGAACCAGTCACCAAGCTGTTGAGGGCAACGTGCAACAGCCTCAATCCAGCCCAGTTGCTCATCGCCGCCGCCAGCATCAAAATGATAAATCCCCGTACCATCCACAACGTTCTGCGCTCGCCAACAATGACGAGCACCAAATACGCAAGGGCAAAAACCAGTCCAATATCGATCCCTTGAATCAAGAAGGACTGAACGAGGGTAAAGTCATAGCCAGATTGTTGATTGTTCATGGTTCATCGAACGCTACCGCCTGTGAACCGCGAACCGTGATGCACTCGAACCCATGAACCATGAACAGTTGTTATAAGGAATATGCTGAAAATCCCCGTGTTTTTAGACCGGGAAGTGTCAATCCAATCGTGTGACTGAACAAGGCAAAAGTTAAAAGTGAAAAAGCAATCGTCACTAAGTAAACATGGATTGTCTTTCTTTTAACTTTTAACTTTTAACTTCTAAGTTTTTACTTTGGAGCTCCGAGTCGTTCAGGAAGGCGGTCAAGCCTCAGCAAATCCTGGTAAGTTTCCCGCTGTATAATCGTGTTAACTTCCCCATTTCTCACTAAAACCGCTGCCGGTCGGGGTACTCGGTTATAGTTAGAAGCCATACTGTAATTGTATGCCCCTGTGGCCGTAACCGCGAGGACATCTCCGGCCCGACACTCTGGCAATTTGGCATCTTTAATCAGAACATCGCCTGACTCGCAGTGTTTCCCAGCAATTGTCACTGTTTCCGTTAACGGAGCAGACATTTTACCGGCTGCGAGGACTCGATAAACTGATTGATAGGTAATAGGACGCGGATTGTCGGACATCCCTCCATCCACAGCTAAATACGTCCGCATTCCCGGAATGACTTTTTGAGAGCCAACAGTATAAGCCGTGACGCAGGCTGTACCGACGAGCGATCGACCCGGTTCGCAAAGCAATTTTGGTAATGGCAATTGCTGCCTCTCGCAAGCTGCTACCACTGCGGAGCAAATTGTACGAGCCCAATCTTCTATGCTGGGAGGATCGTCCGCTTCAGTATAGCGAATGCCCAACCCCCCGCCAATATTAATTTCTGTTGCTGGCAAACCATAACTAAGTGCTTTTGTCAAGGCACTAATTATGACTTCGGCTAAATCGTCATGGGGTTGCAGTTCAAAAATCTGAGAGCCGATGTGAGCGTGCACTCCCACGCAAAATAACGACGGCTGTTGGCTGATGAAAGTAAATACTCGATCGAGTGAGTTGGGATCAAAGCCAAATTTACTGTCGATTTGACCCGTCTGAATGTACTCGTGGGTGTGACACTCAATTCCAGGAGTAAACCGCACCATAACTCGTGTCGGCCCACCAGTGAGGCTGCTGACACCCAATTGTCCCAACTCTGCTAGAGCCTCTAAATCCCGCCAATTGTCGGCTACGGTAATGCAGCCGCTTTCGACAGCTAGCTGCAGTTCCTCGCGGGACTTGTTGTTACCGTGGAAGTAGATTTTGTCGGGATTCACACCGGCTTGCAGTGCAGTGTAGATTTCTCCGGCGGATACGACATCTATGCCTAAACCTTCCGAAGCTGCGATCGCGCAAACTGCCAAACAACTCCAAGCTTTAGAAGCATACAGCACTTGAGATTCGCCCCGATAGTAACGCTTAAAAGCATCCCGGTACTGGGTACAAGCCGCCCGCAGCGTTTCTTCGTCTAAAATGTACAATGGCGAGCCAAATTGCTCCACCAAAGCTGTCACCTCACAGCCTCCGATTTCCAACCGATCGCTGCTGTTAACACTGGCTGTCAGCGGTAACAGTTCTTGATTGGGCGATCGAGTTTGCAGAGCTTGTTGAGACTCAGACAGATACTTAAGTCCCGATTCCACCCCGAAAGATTGAGTTGATACCATCGCGCAATAACTATCCTTACGGTCTTTCCCAGTGTACAATTGACGGCAAGCAATTGGGTCAGTTGCCCCCAGATTCATTCCGCAAGCAGGCTGACTGACTGAGACTCGATCGAACTGGAGCATCCTTGCAGTGAGTAACGATCAAATCTAAAATCTCAAATCTCAAATTTAAAATCGACTGTGCGTTTTCTACAAATTAAACATCTCGCGGCAGAACACCTCAACAGTGCTGTCGAACTCGATCGACTTTGTTTTGGCGGACTTTGGGCGATCGAAGGCTACAGGCGCGAGTTAGACAGTCCTAACAGCGATTTATTAGGTTTATGGACATGGGAGGGGGCGGGCACGGGGGCACCGCCCCTACAGATTCGGGCGGGCACGGGGGCACCGCCCCTACAGATTCGGGCGGGCACGGGGGCACCGCCCCTACAGATTCGGGCGGGCACG